>JAJQDF010000200.1 GCA_021202325.1 Clostridiales bacterium
GTATAATGATGATGTCAGGAGGTGTGATATGAAGAAGTACATTTCATATATTTTAACGTTGGTAGTATGGGCCGCAGGCTTCTATGTATATCTTCCGCCTATCAATATAAAAGCAACGGAATTCTGGGCTTTTATGGCCTTTATGGCGATTACGGCGCTTCTGCTCAACGCATACAAAATTATAAGCCAGATAGATCCCAGAAATCTGCGCCAAAGCGTGTCCCAGGGAACAAGGGGAGTAAAAATTGTTGCCAGAGCCGCAGTTATATTCGTGGCAGTTTATGTAATAGGCTATGTAATTTCACTTCCGGTTTTCAGAGCCGGAGCCTACAGCAGTCTTATGACGGTTTCCCAGGGAAACTTTGAAGAGGATGTTGAGGAAGCGGACTTTTCCGAAATACCCATATTGGA
Organism: Clostridiales bacterium; assembly: GCA_021202325.1. Classification (GTDB taxonomy): domain Bacteria; phylum Bacillota; class Clostridia; order Lachnospirales; family Anaerotignaceae; genus Metalachnospira. Next base: position 412 of record JAJQDF010000200.1, read on the forward strand.
CAGCGATTCCGCCGCTATCATTGCCGAAAGAAAGATGGGAACTATGACAGAGATGGTTTCCCAGTTCGAGGTCAGCAGTAATTTTTCACAGATAAATTATAACGGCAGTCCCTATAGGGTTACGCCTCTTAGATATGCCAATGTCATTAAGTGGTTCAGCAACCGTTCCGGCGGCATTCCGGCCTATATTCTCATTGATATGTCCACGCAGAATGCGGAGCTTATTAAGCTGGATGAGGGAATAAAAATTTCTCCGTCGGAATATTTAAACAGAGATTTGACCAGATATCTCCGTTTCAGATATCCGACAGCCATGTTCAGAGGAACATATTTTGAGATTGACGATGACGGAACTCCGTTCTGGATTTGCCCTGTAATGGATCATACAATAGGCCTTTTCGGCGGCACCGATATCAAGGGAGCGGTTGTGCTCAACGCCATTACCGGCGAGCACACATATTATGAAGTAGATGATATACCACAGTGGATAGACAGAGTTTACGATGCGGAGCTTCTTATGGAGCAGTACGACTATTACGGAACTCTGAGAAACGGATACCTTAACAGTTTGTTCACCCAGAGGAACTGCCTTGTTACCACAGACGGCTATAACTATATAGCATCCCATGACGATGTTTGGGTATACACCGGTGTAACATCGGTTAACGGAGATGAATCCAATGTCGGTTTCGTACTGATGAACCAGCGTACGAAGGAAACCAACTATTATCAGATAGCCGGAGCCGAGGAATATTCGGCAATGTCGTCGGCAGAAGGCCAGGTACAGCATTTGGGTTATACGTCAACATTCCCTCTTCTGCTCAACGTAAGCGGAGAGCCGACCTACTTCATGTCGCTTAAGGACGGAGCCGGCCTTGTAAAGAAATATGCTATGGTAAATATTCAGAAATACCAAATTGTTGCGGTCGGCGATACTGTCAACGAGTGCGTTAAGGAATATGAAAGCCTGATGGAGAATAACGGAATAAGCGTGGCCGAAGAAGCCGAAAAAGCAACTGTTGACGGTGTAATAGATGTGCTGAAGGATATTGTGATAGACGGAAACACATACTATTATATAATGCTGGAGGGCAGTGACGACCTGTACTCAGTGAAGGCCGGGGACTATGTTGAAATATTGAAAAAGAACATAGGCGACAGTGTAACATTAGAATATGTTGAAACTGCTTCAAACGGCGTTTATACTGTAACCAATGTAGAATAACAGAAGAACATTATTAAAAACAAAAGGCGCTGCGGCTTAAAAGGCTGCAGCGCTGAAATTTTGCTTATAAAAGACTGTCAAAGTTTTTATCTTATGATTTTTATTGTTTTCATTGTCTTGTCCGAAAAGCCGTGAATATGGCGATTGTTTTCCACAGCCTCGGCTATGAATTCATATATATCCTCGGTTATTATTTCGCCGGGGTAAACCATCGGAATACCCGGAGGGTAGGGAGCAATCATTTCGGCACTTATTTTTCCGACTGATTCACTTAAGGGAACACGCTCGGATTTTGCAAAAAAAGCTTTTCTCGGAGTCAGTGCGGCGGGAGGAATATCGGGAAATTCAAAACCGACCGAAGCGCCGCCGGGGATGTCTGATGCAATAGCCTTTACGGCTTGAATAAGCCTGTCACAGTCGCCCTTTGTGTCGCCGTGGCCTAGTACAGCTATGACATTGGCACTGTCGGCCATTTCGGTGCATATTTTATACTTCTCAAGAAGTTTGTCGGCTATTTCAAAGCCTGTCATTCCATCAATTGAAAAGACAATCCTTGTTCTGTCAAAATCAAATATGTTTTTGTCGTTTTTGCCGTCATAACAGTGAACGCCGTCTATGGCATTGAGCCCCGAACGGATATAATCAGAAATCTTTAAGAGGTTTTCCGTCATTTCGCCGCCCTTTAAGACTGCCTGTCTTCTGGCGGCATCCAGCGAAGCCATAAGTATATATGACGGGCTTGTGGACTGCACAAGATTCAATGCGGCATTAACCCTGTCCATATCGGTAAGGGTACCATTAACATGAAGCATGGAGCTCTGCGTCATTGAGCCCAGTGTTTTATGTATGCTCTGTGCCGTCATATCCGCTCCGCTTTCCAGGGCAGTTTTCGGCAAGCTCTTAGAAAATGCCAAATGTGCGCCATGGGCTTCATCCATAAGGAGAAGTGCCCCGTAGGAATGGCATATTTCCGCAATCTTTTCCAAGTCACTGCATATGCCGTAATAGGTGGGGTTTGTGAGTATAAATGCCTTTATACCGGGATTTTTCTCAAAGGCGGCTTTTACGCTATCGGGGGATATGCTTCCGAAGGTCGCCATGGAAAGACTTTTTTCTGGCTCTATATATATTGGTTCTGCGCCGCTTATTATAAGCCCCATGAGTACTGATTTGTGGCAGTTCCTTGCTACAAGTATTTTTTCGCCCTCGGATACGGAGGCCGCAATCATGGCTTCGTTGGCGCAGGTTGTTCCGTTCACAAGGAAAAATGTTCTGTAGGCTCCAAAAAGCTCTGCGGCAAGACATTCGGCTTCCTTTATGAAGCCCTCGGCATCGTGGAGGTCATCAGTGAGTGGGGTTTCGGTCAGGTCGTATTTAAACACATTTTCGCCGAAAAGCTCCATAAGTCCGCTGTCTGCACCATTCCCTCTGTGATGGGAGGGCACACAGAAATATCCCTTTGCGGTTTTATCAAATTTTTTTAGGCCGTCCAATATAGGCGTCTGCAATTGTCGTTTATCCATAATATTACTTCCGTCAATCTTCAATATACTTTACCGGGTTGTTTTTAACCAAGCCGTCATACATAAAGCAGTCCGGCGAATGGCTGTTTATTATTCCGCAGGCCTGCAAATGGGAGTACAACGTGATTGGCCCAAGGTATTTGAAGCCGCGCTTTTTAAGCTCGGCGCTTATTTTCTCTGACAGCTCATTTTTAGCAACGTGTAGGTCCTTATCATTTAGATAGATATAAGTATAGCCTTCGGTGAATGACCACAGGAAGCTGTCGAAGCTTCCGAATTCATCTATGATTGACAGAAATACCTTTGCATTGCCTATTATGGCGGAAATCTTGGCTCTGGAGCGTATCATGCCCTCGGTTGAAAGTATTCTTTCAATGTCGTTTTCATTATAAAGGGCTATTTTTTCGTAATCGAAGTTATCGAAACATTTCTTGAATATATCACGCTTTTTGAGCATTAATGTCCAGCTGAGGCCGCACTGCATTACCTCCATGGATATGTATTCGAAGTGTTTTCTGTCGTCATGGAGAGGTATTCCCCATTCTTCATCATGATATTTTTGCAGAATTCCGTTGTCACAGCACCATTTGCAGCGTTCCATGGCCAAGCCTCCTTAAGGTTTTATCAGCTATAAGAATAACATTTTTGATAAGACGAGTCAATCATGAGGATTTTTAAGAAGATCATATAGAATTTTTAAGGAGGCGGTATGAGGACTTGACTAATGGTGTAAAATACTTGAAGTTACCGGTGTTATTATGATATAATATAATACTATGAAAGTCCCGGACTGCGGCCGGATAGATGGGTAAGCTTTCTTGCACAGAGGCAATCGGACTTTCATAGAAAGTTACGGCTGCGAAGCAGGCGTGTGAGCTTGATTTATAAAACAGAAAGAAAGGAGTAAATCTAATCATGTAATGATTGGATTGAATGGTGATATAATGGCGCAGAAAAAAACGACGGCAAAATCAACTGCAAAAAAATCGACCGCCAAAAAAACTACAAGCGGCAAAAAAACTACCGCTAAAAATAAAAGCACAAAGAGCACAAAAAGCACAGGACGCAAAACATCCTCCAAAAACAGCTATGAAGATGACGGAATGATGGACGAGGTCATAAGCTTAATCGTCATTGCAATATCTATTGTTGCGCTTACCAGCCTTTTTACCGATAAGATTGGCCTTGTGGGCGAGGTAATAGGCAATGTGCTGAGGGGGCTTTTCGGCCTTGGCGGATATTTCCTGCCCTTCTTAGTAATAGCCTTCTGCGTATGGATGCTGTTCAGCGAGGAAAAAAGGGGCTTTAAGCTTAAAATTGGGGCATCCGTACTCTTTATTGTTTGTATGGCATCCTTTGCCCATGCAATTTCATCCACCGGACAGGGAACTCTTACGGTGTCAAACCTTTATTCCAGCGGAGCGGCTTCAAACGGCGGCGCTGTCGGCGGAATAATAGGCGGAACGATGGTCAAATATTTCGATAAGCTTGGAACATACATAATATTGGCTGTGCTTATTATTGTGTCCATTGTACTTGGAACCAGAATGTCGTTTTTCGGCGGAGTTGAAAATGCGGCAAGATATGTGGGCGACACAGGCAGAAGAAGAGACGAGAAAAAGCAGGTTAAGGCCGAAAAAGCCAAGGCTAAGGAGGAAGAAAAAGAGATACGCCAGGCCGAGCAGGCTCAAAAGGCCAAAAAGCGCAAGGAAGTATTTAATATATTGATGGACAAAAACGAGTTCGATGCCGGAGAAAGCGGCGGCTTTGCTAACGGAACCGAAAGAGCTTCAAAGAAGGACGAAATAAAAGTCGAGGCATTCTCCGACGGAGTTATGCCCTCGGACTATATGGTGAGAAATATCGCCAGACATACGGGAACGGCCAAGCCTGAAATGGACATAAAGGACGATGATGCCCAGGCTATGGTCGAGTTCAATAAGGAAAGAGGAATACAGTGCGTCATAAACAATGGAAGTTTTGCCGACGAGGACGAGCTTGACACGGAACCGGCTGAATTTGAAATGAATTCGGCAGATAACGAGCCGGCCTTTGACCTTGAAGAGGTTTCCGATGAAGAAATAGAAAGAGAAGGCCTCAACTTCAATATGGAGAAGGAAGAACCCGAGGAAAAGATGTCTATAGAAATACCTGAAGAAGCGCCGGAAGAGGCCGAAACAGAGAAAGCAGAGGAAGACGAAGAGGTTGTAACCTCCGGAGCTTCCAAAGAGGGCTATATGCCAGAAAAGCCCATGGAGGAGCCTACTCATATAAGCGGCGACATTATCGGCGGCGACATATTGACGGAGGACGAAAAGAGAGCTGTTACCGGAATTGACGACACTAAGCCCCAGCCCAAGGAAATAAAGGTTAAAACCGATTATAAATTTCCGCCCATAACTCTTCTTGGAAAAGATCCTATGTTAGGCATACAGCAGTCCAAGCAGGAAATGCTTGCAACGGCGCAGAAACTGGAGGACACTCTGAGAAGTTTCGGTGTTGAGGCCAAAGTCATGCAGATAAATCAGGGGCCTACGGTAACAAGATATGAGCTTTCACCAAGCCATGGCGTAAAGGTAAGCAAAATAGTAAGCCTTGCCGATGACATTGCCCTTAATCTTGCGGCCAATGGCATAAGAATAGAGGCGCCTATCCCCGGAAAGGCTGCCGTGGGCATAGAGGTCCCCAATAAGGAACAGCAGTCGGTTTATCTGAGAACGGTTTTGGAATCCGACCAGTTTAAAAATTTCCCATCCAAGCTGGCCTTTGCACTGGGACAGGACATTGCCGGAAATGCGGTGGTAACCGACATAGCCAAGATGCCCCATCTTCTCATAGCCGGAGCTACGGGCTCAGGAAAGAGCGTATGCATAAATACACTTATAACAAGTATCATATATAAGGCAAAGCCCGATGAGGTTAAGCTCATATTGATCGATCCAAAGGTCGTTGAGCTGAACGTATATAACGGCATACCCCACCTTATGATACCGGTTGTTACCGATCCCAAAAAGGCGGCCGGAGCGCTTAACTGGGCTGTCAGGGAAATGCTTGCAAGATATAATCTTTTTGCTGAAAATTTAGTTAGAGACATAAATGGCTATAACGCCATGAAGACCGAAAAGGGCGAAACAGACCTTATGCCCAAGATAGTAATAATAATAGATGAGCTTGCCGACCTTATGATGGCTTCGCCAAAAGAGGTAGAGGACAGTATACAGCGTTTAGCGCAGATGGCCAGAGCTGCCGGTATACATCTTATAATAGCCACACAGAGGCCGTCGGTAGATGTAATTACCGGAGTTATAAAGGCCAACATACCTTCACGAATGGCCTTTGCCGTTTCATCGGGCGTTGACTCAAGAACTATACTTGACATGGTAGGCGCCGAAAAGCTTCTCGGAAAGGGCGATATGCTCTTCTATCCCACCGGCATGAGTAAGCCCGTAAGAATACAGGGTGCCTTTGTAACGGACAAAGAGGTTGAGAGCATAGTTGAATTCCTAAAGGAGCAGAACAAAGAAAACGAATATAACCAAAGTGTTATAGAGGAAATATCTTCATCGGTGAAGACCGGCGGTGACGGCGGAGAAAAGGATGAATTTTTTGATGCTGCCGTTGACCTTGTGGTAAATAAGGAAAAGGCTTCAGTGTCAATGCTCCAAAGACAGTTCAGAATAGGCTATAACCGTGCGGCAAGGCTTATGGACGAGCTGGAAGATGCCGGAATTGTAGGCCCTGAGGATGGAAGCAAGCCGAGGAAGGTGCTTATAAACAGAAACGATGTGGAGGAGTACAGAGGCGGGCAGATGAACTGAAACAGTCTCTAATCTTATTCATTTTAGGAGGTAATTCGTTGGATAAAAATATAGCTTTTATTTCGCTGGGCTGCGATAAAAACAGAGTTGACAGCGAGGTTATGCTTGGTATATTGAAGGAAAGGGGATATTGTCCCGTTTCCGATGAGGCTCAGGCCGACATTATTGTCATAAATACATGCTGCTTTATAAAGGATGCTCTTGAGGAAAGCATTGAAACTATTCTTGAAACGGCGGAGTACAAGAACAGCGGCAGATGCAAGGGACTTATTGTAGCCGGATGCCTGGCGCAGAGATACGAAAACGAGATTTTCGAGGAAATGCCGGAGGTGGATGCCGTTGTGGGAACAACAGCCTATGAGGGCATAGCTGATGTTGCCGACAGGATATTGGATGGCGAAAGCGGCATACATTCTATGAAATCCATTGACGACAATATGGACGAGGCTAACGCCCAAAAAAGAATATTGTCCACAGCCGGACACTATGCCTATCTTAAAATATCCGAGGGCTGCGACAACCACTGCACATACTGCGTTATTCCAAAAATGAGGGGCAAGCACCGCTCCAGAACAATGGAAAGCCTTGAGGCGGAGACAAAACAGCTTGCCGAAGCCGGGGTAAAGGAGTTTCTTGTGGTGGCGCAGGACACATCCATTTACGGCAGGGATTTATACGGAAAGCCCATGCTCCACGAGCTGTTGAAAAGGCTTTGCCGCATTGAGGGCATAGAGTGGATAAAGCTTCTTTACTGCTATGCCGAAACTCTCACCGATGAGACAATACAGATAATGGTAGAAGAAGATAAAATATGCAAATACATAGACATCCCTATACAGCACGGCAGCGACAGTGTGCTTAAAAGAATGGGCAGAAGGACATCCAGAAAGCTCATTACCGAAAGAATAGAGGCGCTGAGGGCGGCAATGCCTGATATTTGCATAAGGACTACAATAATAACAGGCTTCCCGGGTGAAACCGAGGAGGAGTTTGGCGAGCTTGTGGACTTTGTGTCCAAGCTGAAATTTGAGAAGCTTGGCGTGTTCACATATTCCCAGGAGGAAGGGACGCCTGCGGCATTGATGGACAATCAAATTGATGAGGAAATAAAGGAGGAGCGGAAGGACTACATAATGGAGCTCCAGAAAAATATTTCCGCCGAAAAATGTACCAAAATGCTCGGAAAAACGATAAAAGTCATCGTTGACGGAAGGATACCTGAGGAGGATGTTTACTGCGGAAGGAGCCAAAGCGACGCCCCAGATATTGACGGTATTGTGTTTTTCAAGAGCGATTATGAAATAATGTCGGGAGATTTTGCCGACGTAAGGATAGACGAAACAAGCGATTATGATCTTATAGGGGAGGCCGTATACTGATGCTTATGAATTTACCTAATAAACTTACAATGTTCAGAGTTATACTCATACCTGTGTTTATAGTTGTGCTTATGACGGGGATTATTCCTGCACCCGCAAGCCGGTATATTGCAGTTGTCATTTTCTGCGTAGCTTCGTTTACGGACTATCTGGACGGACATATTGCCAGAAAATATAACCTTGTGACCAACTTCGGAAAGTTTATGGATCCCTTGGCGGACAAGCTTTTAGTTTCGGCCGCTCTCATATGCATGATAGAGCTTGGACTGCTTCCGGCATGGATTGTAATAATAATAATAAGCAGGGAATTCATAATAACCGGATTCAGGCTTATTGCCGCCGAAGGCGGACTTGTTATTGCGGCCAGCTGGTGGGGCAAAATAAAGACAGTGACACAGATGGCAATGATAATAATTGTACTGCTTGGCATAGGTGGAATAATCGGAAACATACTTATAGTTCTTGCCACAATCTTCACCATAATATCGGGCGTGGACTACATCGTTAAAAATATCAATGTGCTTAAAAACTGATTCGGAGGCGGTTTTAATGAATGCTGAAATACTTGCCATAGGAACGGAAATCCTTTTGGGAGACATTGTTAATACAAATGCCCAGTTCATATCGCAGGAACTGGCGGAGCTTGGAATAGGCGTATACTGGCAGACCGTTGTGGGCGACAATCCGGAGAGAATGAAGAAGGCCATGCACAATGCCTTTGACAGAGCCGATATAATAATAACCACCGGCGGCCTTGGCCCAACGGAGGACGATCTGACAAAGGAAATAGGTGCGGAATATTTCGGAAGGAAGCTTTATTTGGACGACAAAGCCCTTGAGAGGATAAAGCAGTTCTTTGATAGGATGAAGAGGCCTATGATGGAGAACAACGTTAAGCAGGCCATGATTCCCGAAGGCGCCATAGTGATGTACAATGATTTCGGCACAGCGCCCGGAATAATAATAGAAAACGGAGAAAAAATACTTATAATGATGCCGGGGCCTCCCAGAGAGATGAAGCCCATGTTTATGGGACAGGTAAAGCCCTATTTGGAATCAAAGCAGGAATATACCCTTGTGTCTAAAACCCTGAGAGTAGCAGGAGTCGGCGAAAGCGCCATGGAAATGCGTGTAAAGGACCTGATTGATGCTCAGACAAATCCTACGGTTGCGCCCTATGCCAAGGTTGTAGAGGCTGTGCTGAGAATAACGGCAAAGGCTGATACAAAGGAAGAGGCCGAAAAAATAATAGAGCCCGTTGCCGAGGAGATCCGCTCGAGATTCGGAGCCGACATATATGCCGAGGGAGACACAACAATGCAGGAAACCGTGGCAAAAATTCTGCTTGAGAAAAACATGACTATAGCCGTTGCCGAAAGCTGTACAGGCGGCCTTGTTGCATCCAAGCTCATAGAGTATCCCGGAATATCGAAGGTGTTCCTTGAGGGAGCCGTAACCTACAGCAATGAAGCAAAGATGAAGAGGCTGGGAGTAAAGCCGGAAACATTGAAAAGCTTCGGCGCCGTAAGTGCTGAAACAGCCGCAGAAATGGCAAGGGGAATAGCCGAAACATCAGGAGCGCAGATAGGAGTATCCACCACCGGAGTTGCAGGCCCCGGACCTTCTGAGGGCAAGCCGGAGGGGCTTGTATATATAGGCGTAAACATAAAGGGAAAATCCTATGTTAAAGAATTAAATCTGGCCGGATCCCGTGGGCTCATACGCGAAAGAGCGGCCTATAGTGCGCTGGATTATCTCAGACGAAAACTTATACTTGACTAATGAGAATATTTGTTCTATAATAAGAACATGAATTCGCGAAACTGACTATTGAAAGGAGTCCGCACTGTGGCTGAGAAGAAAAGTAATCCCAAGGATTTTAGTAAATATGATGATAAAGAGAAGGCATTGGAGGCTGCGCTTGCGTACATAGAAAAGCAGTACGGCAAGGGAGCGGTTATGAAGCTTGGAGACGAAGCTGACAAATCCAGTGTTGATGTTATTCCCACAGGCTGCCTGAGCCTTGATGTGGCGCTGGGCGTTGGAGGAATACCAAGAGGAAGAATAATAGAAATATTCGGACCTGAGTCCTCCGGTAAAACAACTGTAGCACTTCATCTTGTGGCAGAAGTACAGAAAATGGGCGGAATAGCGGCATATGTCGATGCCGAGCATGCCCTTGACCCTGCCTATGCCAAGAATCTTGGCGTTGATACGGAAAATATATATCTTTCCCAGCCGGACGACGGCGAACAGGCTCTTGAAATTGCCGAAACAATGGTTCGTTCCGGAGCAATCGATATAGTAATAATAGACTCTGTTGCGGCGCTTGTTCCCAGGGCTGAAATACAGGGCGAGATGGGCGACTCCCATATGGGACTCCAGGCAAGACTTATGTCCCAGGCTCTTAGAAAAATAACGGCTTTTGCCAATAAATCAAATTGTACTGTAGTATTTATAAACCAGCTTCGAGAAAAGATTGGCGTAATGTTCGGCAATCCGGAGACAACTACCGGCGGCCGTGCTCTAAAATTCTATGCTACTGTCCGCCTCGATATAAGAAGGGCGGATGCCATAAAGGTAAATAATGAAATCGTGGGCAACAGAACAAAGGTAAAGGTTGTTAAAAATAAAGTTGCGCCTCCGTTTAAGACAACGGAGTTTGATATAATGTACGGCCAGGGCATATCCAGAGAGGGCGACACACTGGATATGGCGGTAGAGCTCAACATAGTCAATAAGAGCGGCGCATGGTACACATATAACGGCGATAAAATTGGCCAGGGAAGAGAAAATGCTAAGATTTTCCTGAAAGAGCATCCCGAAGTATGCGAAGAAATAGAAGAGCAGGTTCGCATACACTATGGATTTGATGAGGAAAGCAGAAAGAATGCGGCTGAGGCCAAAGAAGCCGCCGAAGCTGAGGAAAAGCCGGCTGCAAAATCCAGAAAGAGCAAAAAGGCCGAAATAATCAACGAGGACGATGAGGACATACTTATTATTCCTTCCGATGCGTACACAATGGACGACGATGAGATTGAAAACGGCTTAGACGAAAATTACGATGATTATAACGAGGATTGACCAGCAGAAAAGGGATAAGTCGAGATATTCCGTATACATAGATGGGGAGTTCGCCTTTGGCCTCATTATGGAAGACATAATGTATTTCAAGCTGAGAGTCGGTGAAGAAATACCCGAAGAAAAGTACAGATACATTATGGACACAACTGTCTATATAAAGGCGCAGGACACGGCCATAAAATATATAGGCTACAAAATGCGCACTGCCAAGGAGGTTCGAGACAAGCTTTCCGAATATTCCGAGGAAGTGATTGATAAGGTCATGGACTTTTTGGAAAAGTACGAATATATCGACGATGAGCTTTACTGTGAAAAATATATTGAGGAAACCGTCAGGCTTAAGCCCAAAGGAAAGCTGTTGATAAAACAGGAACTGAAGGCCAGAGGGATAGACGATGACATAATTTCCAAGGCACTGGATGAGGCCGATATTGACGAACAAGCCCAGGCAGAGGTGCTTCTTATGAAAAGATACGAGGACTTTGCAAACATGGATCAGAAGGAACTGGCCAGGGTTTACGGTTATCTTGGCAGGAAGGGATATTCCTACGGAGTGATAAAGGCTGCAGTATCGAGCCTTGCGGAAAAAGGAATATGATATTATAATTAGGAGTACAGAATGGCTGTGCTCCTATTTTCATAGGGGCGGCAGAAGGAAGGCATAAAAGTACAAGGAGAAAAATAATGGGCTATTATTTGAAGGATATACTTGAGCTGAGACAGGAATTGGCGGAGGCCTATGATGCTAAACGATATATTGAGGCTATTGATGACGGAAACAGAATTATTGAGATTTATAAGGAAAATGATGCCTGCAATACCGAAGCTTATGCCGACGACTTGAACAATCTGGCTATACTGTATGACGATGTTCATATAACCGCTAAGGCGGCGGAACTGTACAGGGAGGCTGCAAAGCTTAAAAAGGAATTGTTGGGAGAGGACAGCGAAAGCTATATGGAAACGCTGTCTGATTTGGGAGTATTGTTAAGCACCATCGGAGAGTCCACAGAGGCCGAAGAGATACTTACCGCCGTAAAGACTTACATGGGAAACAGTTATGGCACAAACAGCGAGGAATATGTAAGAAGCCTTTACAACTACTCAAATGCCCTTGCCGATGATGAAAAATATGAAGAGGCCATAGCGTCTTTAACAGAGACACTGGAGTGCGCAAAGAGGGTAAAGGATTTGCCTACCGGAGAATATGTGGATATTCATGTCAGCATTGCCGATGCCTGCCGCCGATACGGAAACTACCGCAGAGCCAGAGACGAATACCAGCGTGCATTCAGAATAGCCGACAATAAGGACAGCTATTTCAAGATGATGAGTTTTTTGAATGCTGCCATGGTTTATGCGGAGTGTGAGCTTTATGGTGACGCTGCCGAGTTATATGAAAAAGCCATTGCCGTAAGAGAAAAGATACTTGATACGAACCATTTGGATTTTATTACGGTGCTGAATAATCTGGCGGCTGCTTACAATAAAAACAAACAGAGTGAAAAAGCCTTAGAGGTTCATGAAAAAATACTGAAACAGGTGGAAGCACTCCTTGGAAAGGATCATGTTTTTTATGGAGATGCGTTGACAAACATCGGCGTAGATTACTGTATGATGGAGGACTACAACAAGTCAATAGAATACCATAACAAGGCGCTGGAGATAAAGAAAAAGGCTGTCGGCGAAAAAAACATACACTATATATGGTCGCTTGTCAGTCTGGCCGAAATTTACGAAAAAATGGGCAAGCTGGACAGAGCCGTTGAAATTCAGGATAATATTTTGGAGCTGAAGCGCCAAACCTTGGGTGAGGTAAACAATCCGGTGGTCGATTCGCTGACAAGTTTGGGAAGACTGTATATTCAAATAGGCGACCAGGAAAAAGCCCAGGGATTTTTGATGCAGGCTTTCATAATGGGCAGAGAGATAATAACCGTTGCGGGGCTTAATGTGGACGGCTTCGGCGAGACAATGAGGCTTTTGGCCGAGTCCTACTCCAAGGGCGGCAATGTCGATAAAACGGAGGAGTACTGCAGACATTTAACAGAGTACAGAAAAAGATGCTACAGGAACAACCACCCCAGATATGCCAGATCTCTTTATGAGGGCGCAAAGATATTGATGGACTTAGGGATGTATGAGGATGCGGAAACATATCTTGAGGATGCAGAGACCATTGTCGAAACTATGGTCGGAACCGATACAAAATTCTATCGTGACTGCATTTATTTATACTGTGAGGCACTCTATAACGGCGGGAAATACACCAAGGCCGCAGACAGGCTGAAAAAAGCCGCTTCGGTTTTAAAAAAATCCGATGACGGCAATGAGAACCTTATCAAAGTAATGTTCATGCAGGCAAAAACCCAGTATATACTGGGCTACCCCAAAAAGGCCGACGAGATTATTTTCCGTGCCGAGGGATTGGCCTCAAGAAGCGACAAGGATTTCAGCGGACTTTTGATTAAGGAAAAGGGCGAATACGGCGCCGCTATGGAAAAATGCGGTGACCATAGAGAAGCCGCCGATATACTCAACGATGTGTGCGAGGAAATAAGCGAGGAGGACAAAAAAACAGCCTACGGCCTGTTTTTGGCCTGCGCCAAGGCTCTCTGCGGCTGTGAGGAATATTCAGATGCGGTGGAGCGGGCAAGCGAAGCGGCTAAGCTGGCCGAGAAGGACGAGGAAAAAGCCGAAGCCAACATAATTTATGCCAAGGCGCTTATAAAGACCGGAAAATATGCCAAGGCTGCCGAAGTTCTCGAATTGCTGGCCGGAAATATTACAAAGGACAGCTATCTTTATATAAAATATGCTTCTCAGGTATTCTGCCTGTCGGGAGAGGCCTATGCATACGGCGGAGATTCCAAGAGGGCAACGGAATGCTTTGATAAGGGAATTGCCGAGGCAAAGGCCAGGGACAATATTCCTGCCGGCGAATACAACGAATTTTTGAGAACGGCTTCTGATGTGGCCGCCAACGATAAGGACTACCCCAAGGCTATAGAATATATTTGTGAAAACGCACTGCTTGTAAGGCGTGAAAAGGGCGAAACAACGGATTTTGCCGACTTGCTGGTTAAGGCGGCAGGGCTGTATATGCTGGAGGAAAGATATACCGATGCGGCGGCTATGTATGAAAAGTCCGCAAAAATATATGCTGCTTTCTGCGGAAAAGCTTCAAATGAGCGAATGGATGCGGAGCTGGATTTGTGCAGGGCAATGATGGGCGACAAAAAATACAAGGAGACCGCCGAAAAAATAGAGCAAATGGACACCTTCGGCGGACGGCAGAATGAATTTAAGGAAGTGCTTATATCCTGCTATAAGGCCATGGGCGCCGTTGGAAAGCTTTTTAAATTAAAACTTGGTGGAAATATTGATACAAACAATTAACAGATATATTGCCGGGGCAAAAAACTGAGTTTTATTGAAAATTTTACATTGACATAAATAATTAACTGTGATAACATTGTTAAGTGTGTTCAGCCGCTCGAAGAGGTTTGAAATCACGGCGTGGGCTGTGATACCATATTCGGCGAGTAAATTGCGAGGAGGTGTATGTATGTACGCAATTATCGAGACAGGTGGAAAGCAGTACAAGGTATCTGAGGGTGACGTTATCAAAGTTGAGAAGCTTGCTGTTGAGGCAGGCACAGCTTATTCATTCGATAAGGTACTTGTTGTTTCAGGTGACAATGGTATTTCTGTAGGCGCTCCCTATGTTGAAGGCGCTAAGGTTGCCGCTACTGTTATTGGCGATGGTAAGGCTAAAAAGGTTATTATCTATAAGTATAAATCCAAAAAAGGCTTCCATAAGAAAAAAGGCCACAGACAGCCCTACACAATGCTTAAGATCGATTCTATCGCTCTTTGATTATTATGATACGAGTAAATGTATATCGTAATAATACAGGAGATATTTTAGGATTTCGCCTTAAAGGCCACGCAGACTATGCCGAAGAAGGCAGTGATATCGTATGTTCGGCGGTTTCCGTCCTTACGATAAACACTATAAACTCTATCGAGCTGTTTACAGACGAGGAGTTTGAATGTAAGACCGATGAGAAAAAAGGCGGATTCTTGAGTTTCTCTCTCAAAGGAGAGGGAACTGCTTGCCGTGATGCGCAGCTTTTGCTTAAGGCTATGCTCAACGGCTTAAATGATATTCAAAAAGAATATAGTTTCTATATATCGATAAACGAGGAGGTGCGCTAAATGTTAAAATTAAACCTTCAGCTTTTCGCTCATAAAAAAGGTATGGGTTCTACAAAGAACGGACGTGACTCCAAGTCAAAGAGACTTGGCGCTAAACGTGCTGACGGACAGGTTGTAAGAGCCGGAAATATCTTATATACACAGAGGGGTACAAAAATCCATCCCGGCAATAACGTAGGTATTGGCGGCAATGATTCACTCTTTGCGCTTATTAACGGACGTGTTAAGTACGAGAGAAAGGGCAGAGATAAGAAACAGGTTTCTGTTTATCCCGTAGAAGAAGTGGAAATCGCAGAATAATCAAAAAATTTGAAGGTTTCAAATGACTCCATTTGGAACCTTCTTTTGTCTTAAGCTGACCAAAGCTTATCTTTATGATTATTTTTGGTGAACTTATGGCAAGATAAGGACATGAGAGGTGAGCTTAATGTTTGTAGACAGAGTCAAAATCCATATTAAAGGCGGCGACGGCGGCGACGGCTGTGTTTCGTTTTACAGAGCTAAGTATATTACCCATGGCGGACCTGACGGCGGCGACGGCGGCAAGGGCGGAAGCATTATTTTTGTCGGCGACGAAAATATGAATACGCTTATGGATTTCAGATATAAGAGAATGTTCAAGGCGGAGCCGGGACAGGCCGGAGCTAAGAGGAACCGTTTCGGCAAGGACGGCGAGGACATAATAATAAAAGTTCCCAAGGGAACATTAATCAGAGAGGCCGAGTCCAACAAGATTATGGCTGACATAACAAAAAACGGCGAGGAAAAGGTCATAATAAGAGGCGGAAAGGGCGGCAGAGGAAACCAGCACTTTGCAACTCCCACAAGACAGGCGCCCCGTTATGCCGAAAAAGGCCAGAAGTCTAAGGAATACGATGTTATATTGGAGCTTAAGCTCATTGCCGACGTGGGACTTATAGGTTTCCCCAATGTTGGAAAATCCACATTCCTTTCTATGGTTACAAACGCCAATCCTAAGATTGCGAATTATCATTTCACAACACTTTCGCCCAACCTTGGTGTTGTACAGCTTAAATCGGGTGAAGACTTTGTTTTGGCCGATATTCCCGGTATTGTGGAGGGAGCAAGCCAGGGCGTAGGACTCGGAATTGAGTTCTTGAGGCACGTTGAGAGGACAAAGGCCTTTATCCATGTTGTCGATGCGGCGGCCATAGAGGGCGATGATCCCGCTGAGAACGTTAAAAAGATAAACGACGAGCTTTATAAATACAATCCTGAGCTTATAAAAAGACCGCAGGTTATTGCGGCAAATAAGACTGACATCCCCGGTTCAGAGGAAAACGTAGAAAGGCTCAAGGCCGAGTTTGAAAAGGATGGAATAAAGGTCATTGCCATTTCTGCGGCGACCAACAAAGGCCTTACCGAAGTTATAGACGAAATAAGCGGGATTTTGAGAAACTATCCCGAGGACATTGTATTTGAAGAGGAATATGACGAGTTTGACGAGGTAAGCGTAGGAAACGAACCTTTTGAAATAGAAATATTTGACGGAAATTATTATGTTGTCACCGGTGTCGGCGTAGAAAAGATGATGGGCTATACTAATCTTGAAGCCGAGAAGGGATTTGCCTTCTTCCAGAAATACCTTAGAGAGAAGGGCTTTATTGCGGCTCTTGAGGAGAAGGGTATAAAGGAAGGCGACACAGTAAGAGTTTACGACATGGAGTTCACATATTATAAAT
>JAJQDF010000126.1 GCA_021202325.1 Clostridiales bacterium
CAATGCCCAAGGGAAGACTAACCTGCTGGAGTCGATATACATATGCTCCACAGGCCGGTCGCAGAGGACACGCAACGAAAGCCAGCTCGTGAAGTTCGGATATGATGAAGCTCATATCCGTACTTTTGTAGTTAGGGAAAACACATCTGATAGGATAGATGTCCATATCCGTAAGGATGAACGCAAGGGCTTGGCTGTAAACGGTCTGGCAGTTCGAAAAATGGCCGATTTCTTCGGTAACCTTAACGCCGTTATGTTCTCTCCCGAGGATCTGAAGCTTGTTAAGGGCGGCCCCTCCGAAAGACGCAGGTTCATGGATATGGAGCTTTGCCAGCTTAATAAGATCTATTGCCATGATTTGCAAAGCTATTATAAAGTGCTGAAACAACGTAATAATCTGCTTAAAACCGCCTATAAGGATAACTCCGTAAATGATATGCTGGATGTCTGGGATGAACAGCTTGTGCAGTACGGCGAAAGAATTATAGAAAAACGTAAAATATTCGTTGAACGCCTCCATGAAATAGCTAGGGAGATACACTTTAATATAACCGATAAAAAAGAAGAGCTAACCGTTGAGTATAAGCCTAATTCCGAAACCGGTTCCCTGGCTGATCGTCTGAAATATTACCGCCAAAGGGATATTGCCTTCGGCGCAACTTCCTGCGGCCCCCATAAGGACGATATGCTTTTCTTTATCGATGGCAACGATACTAAATCCTTCGGTTCCCAGGGACAGCAGCGTACCGCTTCCCTCTCCTCTAAATTGGCCGAGATTGAACTTATTAAATCATTCATTGATGAGGAGCCTATACTTCTGCTGGATGATGTGCTTAGTGAACTTGACGAAAGCCGTCAGTATTATCTCTTGGAAAACATAGGTAAAATACAAACTTTCATCACCTGTACGGGCATTGAGGACAGCATTAGTAAATATGTCAGAGAAAGCTCCATGTATAATGTGCAAAACGGAGAAATTGTACAAATTTCTTAATAATTTTTTATCAATTTTTAAGTACGTTTTTTATGAAAACTTCATAATAAAATTTAAATTTAAAGCGGCTGTTTCCTTGTTAAAACGGCCGTTTTGTGTTATACTGTTTGATACAAGGTTCGAAAGTGCATGAACCGTAAATTTATTTACGAGTTCATGGATTTGCGAACCGCAACGACATGAGAACATAGCCATTTTTCAAAGAAAAATGAGCGGGGCGCTAGATGTCCGGTGGACATCTGTTTAGCGCCGACCGAAGCGGCAGCGGAGACCGAATGGTGTTAGGATTTCGAGAGCATGAAGTGCGGAGAAATCCGTAGTATCAAATATGGATATAGAGATTACTTTAGAACTTTTATGTTTGCGAACCGCAACGACATGAGAACATAGCCATTTTTCGAAGAAAAATAGGCGGCGCTAGATGTCCGGTGGACATCTGTTTAGCGCCGACCGAATGGTGTTAGGATTTCGAGAGCATGAAGTGCGGAGAAATCCGTAGTATCAAACATGAATTAGATATTTTTTTATAACACACTATTTAGAACGCATTAATTACGGAGAAATCCGTGGAATTTAGATATATATAAATTTTAATTATCGGGATTAATGTTTAAAACACATATCACAGCAGGAGTTAACTAAAAGAAAGAGGTTTTAGAGAGATGTCGTCAGAATATAATGAAAGTTCAATACAGGTGCTTGAGGGGCTTGAGGCCGTTAGAAAAAGGCCCGGTATGTATACCGGCTCAACATCATCCAAGGGACTTCATCATCTTGTCTATGAGATAGTGGACAATGCGGTGGATGAAGCCTTGGGAGGCTTTTGTTCGGAAATTGATGTTGAAATACATCATGATAATACCATTTCGGTAAAGGATAACGGACGAGGAATTCCCGTCGGTATCCATCACCAGAAGGGCATACCGACCGTGGAAGTCGTATTTACTATACTTCATGCCGGCGGAAAGTTCGGCGGAAGCGGATATAAGGTTTCCGGCGGTCTCCATGGCGTAGGCGCTTCGGTTGTAAACGCTTTAAGCGAATGGCTGGAGGTAAAGGTCGCTGTTGACGGAAAGCTCTACAGCCAGAGATACGAAAGGGGCGACGCCGTAACACCGTTGACTGAAATAGGTGAAACGGAAGAACACGGTACATATGTGCATTTTAAGCCCGATAAGGAAATATTCGAAACAACGGTATTTTCATGCAGGACATTGGTTCACCATCTGAGGGAAACGGCTTTCCTCACAAAGGGACTTAAAATAAATCTTATCGACAGCCGTGACGATGACGAAAGAGATCCCGACGATGTCAAACAGGAAACAAAGAGGGAATATGTATTCCATTACGAGGGCGGAATAAAGGAATTTGTTCAGTATGTAAACAGAACAAGAACCCCCGTATATCCGGAGATTTTCTATGCCGAGGGCAGCAGGGATGGCATTTATGTTGAGGTTGCCTTCCAGCACAGTGATGAATATAACGAAACAATATTTTCCTTCGCCAACAATATCAATACCACCGATGGCGGAACCCATTTGGCAGGATTTAAGAGCGGGCTGACAAAGACCGTAAACGAATACGGACGGAAGTTTAATCTGCTGAAGGAAAACGATAAGGGACTGACCGGCGATGATATCCGAGAGGGTATAACCGCCATAATAAATATAAAAATAAGCGAGCCACAGTTTGAGGGACAGACTAAGACAAAGCTTGGCAACAGCGAGGCAAAAACCGCCGTTGAATATGTGCTCAGCGAAAAACTGGAATATTTCCTGGAGGAGAACCCCACCGTCGGAAAGATGATATTCGAGAAGGCGCTTCTTACATCCAGAGCTAGGGATGCCGCCAGAAAGGCCAAAGAGCTTGTAAGAAGGAAGACGGGACTTGAAAATACTAAACTCCCCGGAAAGCTGACCGACTGCACAAGCAAGGATCCCACAGAGTGCGAGATATATATAGTAGAGGGTAATTCCGCCGGAGGCTCTGCCATAAAGGCAAGAGATCCTAAAACACAGGCGGTGCTTCCCCTCAGGGGTAAGATACTTAACGTAGAAAAGGCACGCCTTGACAGGATACTTAACAGCGAAGAAATTAAAAACATGATAACGGCCTTCGGCACAGGAATATCGGATGATTTCGATATTTCAAAGCTGAGGTACCATAAGATAGTAATAATGACCGATGCCGATGTTGACGGAGCCCATATAAGGACACTGCTTCTGACATTCTTCTACCGCTATATGCCCGACCTCATAAAGGAAAGTAAGGTATACATTGCCCAGCCGCCCCTCTATAGGGTTGAGAAAAATAAACAGCATTACTATGTATATGACGATGCGGAGCTTGAAAAGCTCTATGCCGAGATAGGAAGAACGGGCATAAAGGACATACAGAGATACAAAGGTCTTGGAGAAATGGACTTCGACCAGCTGAGGGACACAACAATGGCCGTTGAAAACAGAATACTGAAATGTGTAAGGTTAGAGGATGCCATACAGGCGGATGAAATATTCAGCATGCTGATGGGCGACAATGTGGAGCCGAGGCGTGAATTTATAGCAGAGAATGCACAATATGCCGAAATGGACTTTTGACGCGCGGGGCGCTTAAGATGAAATTCCTGAGAATTTCATCTTATTGGCGGCGGCAAAAGCAAAAGTTCCCAAGGAAACTTTTACTTTTGCATAGGCTATGAA
>JAJQDF010000059.1 GCA_021202325.1 Clostridiales bacterium
GTCGTCGATGCCGATGCGCAGGGAAATACGACAAGCGGCTTAGGTCTTGAAAAAAATAATATAGAAAATACGCTCTACAATGTGCTTTTGGGTGAGATAACGGCCGAAGATGCACTTCAGGAAACAATAGCAGACGACGTGGATCTTATACCCTCAAATATGAATCTTTCCGGAGCGGAAATTGAGCTGGTAAACCTGGATAAGAGAGAATATATAATGAAGGAATCCATTTCGGAATTGAAGGACAGCTATGATTTTGTTCTTATAGACTGCCCGCCATCGCTGGGACTTGTTACACTCAATGCTCTGACAGCAGCGGATACGGTACTCGTTCCACTTCAGTGCGAATACTTTGCTCTAGAAGGTATGGAACAGCTTTTTCATACAATAAGTCTGGTACAGAATAGGTTGAATCCAACATTAGAGATTGAAGGCGTTGTGTTCACAATGTTTGATGCAAGGACAAATCTTTCATTAGAGGTTGTAGAGGAAGTCAAAAAAGTACTCCAGCCGTCCATGTACAGCGCCATAGTGCCTAGAAATGTCCGCCTTGGCGAGGCGCCAAGCTATGGACTTCCCATAACGATATACGATTCTAAGTCAAAGGGCGCCGAAAGCTACAGAGCTTTGGCGGAGCTTGTTATAAATAAGGAGTGGAAATAATGGCAGCACCGAAAAAGGGATTGGGCTCTAAGGGCAGAGGTCTGGAGGCCCTCATATCCCAGCAGGTTGACAATATTAACGACAAAGGCGTTACCGAAATAGATATAAACAAAATAAGTCCCAACAGAGAACAGCCGAGACATGTTTTCGACGAAAGTGCTCTGGAAGAGCTGGCCGCCTCAATAAAGCAGGTCGGCATGATTCAGCCGGTTATACTGGCTAAGGACGGGGATTTTTACAAAATAATTGCCGGCGAAAGACGTTGGAGAGCGGCAAAAATTGCAGGAATAGAGAAAATTCCGGCAATTGTCCGAGACTATGACACTGCGGTTGCATTTGAGATCGCTCTCATTGAGAATTTACAGAGGGAAAACCTGAATCCCATAGAAGAAGCCAAGGGCTACAAACGGCTTATTGACGAGTTTGGCTTAACCCAGGAGGAAGTGGCTGATAAGGTCGGCAAGAGCCGCCCGGCGGTTACTAATTCAATGCGTCTGTTAAACCTTGTTCCCGAGGTTCAGGACATGGTGCTGGACGGAAGACTTTCGGCAGGCCACGCTAGGGCTTTACTTGGTTTAAATGATACAGAAAAGCAGAAAGAATTAGCGGAAAAGGTCATTGAACTTGGACTCAGCGTTAGAAGCATAGAAGCCTTTGTTAAGGCCGCCAATGCAGAAAAGCCTGCTGAGGTTCCTGAACCGGCATTCAATACAGTCGCTTATAAGTCCATAGAAAAGAACCTTAAGGAGCTTTTCGGCACAAATGTAAAGCTTAACTGCAAGAAAAACAAGGGCAAAATTGAGATTGAATACTATTCCGATGCCGATTTGGAGCGCATATTGGAACTTATCAAAAAAATTGACGAATAAGAGGTAATAAATATGGACGGGAGTTTTTTCGCACAGAATCTGGATTTGTGGATATCAATCCTGCTGACTCTTGTGGTCGTTCTCCTGATTCTTGTGATTTATGACATATACAGCCATAAGAAACTGAAAGCCCGGTACGAACATTTCATGTGCATTAACAAGAAGCGCAAAACTGACGTGAACATGGAAAAACTGCTGATAGACTGCGTTTCGAAGGCCGAATCCATTGACGATAAATACACCAGGGTGCTGGAAATCATAGAGGATATGCAGAAAAACATGCAGTACTGCTGTCAGAAGGTCGGCATTGTTAGGTACAACCCCTTTGAGGAAATGGGCGGAAACCTTTGCTTTGCGGTTGCAATACTGGATGCAGAAAACACGGGCATTGTTTTTAACGGCATTCACAGCCGAACAGGAACGTTTACCTATGCAAAGCCTGTGGAGCTGGGTGTCAGCACATATATACTTTCAAAAGAAGAGCAGGAGGCCATCGACAAGGCCAAAAACAATTCCTATCAGGCTGTAAAAAGTACGCTGAACGACAAGGAAACCGCCAAGACTATCCGTGCTAAACGTCAGAAAGAGAAGGCCGAAGCAAGGAACGAGAAGGCCGAAATTTACAAAAAGGCGGCCATTCAGGCAAGAAGAAGGAAATCGACAAAAAGCACAAAGAAACCTGTGGATAAGTCGGAAAATCAGTCACAGAATAAATGAGGTTTTCCACAAAAAAATGAACTTATCCACAAAAAGGTGTGAATAATTTTACATGCCTGCTTTGCAGGTTCAATGATACATGAAAGTCGATTGCTGCTTGCTTTCAGCACATCCCGCAATCGACCATATTCGTTCTCGTGCCATTTTTTTCAAAGAAAAAATGGTAGGTACTCATACGGTCAGCCCGTTCAATGTCCAGAAATCTGTGCAAGCAAGCTTGCCCATCTGTCTGGCCGCTGTCCGGGACTTTCATAATATTTGGTGATAAAAATGGACTACAAAATGCTGTTTCTGGATTTGGACAATACACTGCTTTCCAGCAACCTATCCATATCGGAAGAAAACTTAAGAGCCATACGGGAGGCCTCCAAAAAAGGCGTAAAAATTGTAATATGCACCGGCAGAGGTGTTTTCGGCGTAAAATCTATTGCCGAGCAATTTGAAATAGAATGGGAAAACTGCTATATCATTTGCCTTAACGGCGGTGCTGTATACAAGGGTTATCCGCCGGAACTTATTGAAGAGAAGCTTTTCGACAGCAATTCCGCCGGCATAGTATATGAAACAGCCCACAGATACAGCGTTGACATACAGATTTACCGTGACAACTGCCTTATTGTGGAGCGCATAAACGAGAGGATACAAACCTATATCGACAAGCACAACGCCAACTACAAAGTCATTGACAGCATAGCGGACTATGACGGAAAAATCTCGAAAATCCTACTTAATGGCGACAATGAAACATTGGTCAAAATTCAGAAAGAGCTTATGCCGAAGGTCTCCGGCAAAATGAACTGTTTTTTCACCAGTGACATATATTTGGAATTCACCGGCCTTGGCATAACAAAGGGCGAAGCAATGGAGGAGCTGGCTGACAAGCTGGGGATCGACATAAAGGAGACCATTGCCATGGGTGACAGCTTCAACGACATGTCGATGATAGAAACCGCAGGTCTTGGGGTTGCAGTGCGGAATGCGGTTAAGCCGCTGAAGGACAAGGCCGGATACATCACAAAAAGCACCAATGACGAAAGCGCCGTTGCCGAAGTTATAGATCGGTACATCTTGGGGGTGACAAAAAGCACTGCCGGCGAGTACAAATTCCGCCTGCCGATAAGGATATTTATTATAATACTGGTTATTGAGCAGCTTCTTGCCCATGCTTTCAGCCTGAATGCCTTCAAAATACTGCGCTATGAGTACGTCTACGGTGTCAGCGAGGGGTATAAACTGGGCATTATAGGAATTATAATTCCTTTGGTGCTTTGCTTTATTGTGGATTATTTCAATCAGCGGACGAAGGGCGAAGACGAAGAAGAGTTTTGGGAAAACAAATACGGAAAAAAAGGATAAAACCTTGAGGGTTTCACCCTCAAACTCCCACCAGGGATATTATCCCTGGACCCTTCTACGGAAAACTGCGTTTTCCTTGACCTATTAT
>JAJQDF010000208.1 GCA_021202325.1 Clostridiales bacterium
GTTTAATATATTTAAACAGGAGGTGCCATCAATGGACATAGGACAGAGAATAAGACAAAGACGGGAAGCATTGGAAATGACTCAGGATGAACTTGCCAAGCGAGTCGGCTACAAATCAAGGTCATCGATAAACAAGATTGAAGCGGACGGCAGAGGTTTGCCGCAGACGAAGATAACGAAATTTGCCGAAGCACTCGGCACAAGTCCCATGTGGCTTATGGGGTGGGACGGCATCGGTGAGAACGGCACAAATTTCGGCGGCGTATCAAATCTAATGCCCCTGCCCTACTCAACGGACAAGAAGATACCGCTCATTGGTACAATAGCCTGCGGCTTGCCCATACTTGCCACAGAAAACATAGAGAAG
Source organism: Clostridiales bacterium (assembly GCA_021202325.1). Taxonomy (GTDB): domain Bacteria; phylum Bacillota; class Clostridia; order Lachnospirales; family Anaerotignaceae; genus Metalachnospira. The sequence goes on from JAJQDF010000208.1 coordinate 368, forward strand.
GAGATCGCTCTGCCGGACAACATTTCTGCGGATCTCTGTCTGCGGTGCAAAGGCGACAGCATGATAAATGCCCATATTTACGACGGCAGTATAGTATTCATTAAGTGTCAGCCCACCGTTGAGAACGGCCAGATAGGCGCGGTGCTCATAGATCAAACCGCCGATATTGCCGAGGCCACCCTAAAGCGTGTATACATCTATGATGACAGAATAATGCTCTGCGCCGAAAATCCCAAGTATTCGCCGCTCATATATGTCGGCGAGGAGATGAATAATGTAAGGATAATAGGAAAGGCAGTGGCGTTTATAAGCAACATAAGATGAATTCCTGAGGGAATTCATCTTGGGGGCGGAGGCAAGCGCAAAAGTTTCTACTGGAACTTTTCCGGTTACCTCTGTACACGATGAAATTCACAGGAATTTCATCGTAAGCCGCCTTGCGGCTAGAGTAAATCTTTCAAAATATTCAATTGTAATCAATAGGAGAAAAATATGAAAACAATCATTTACAACAAACTCGTTCGGGACTTAATTCCTGAAATAATTGCTTTTTCAGGGAATGAGTGCGAAACAGAAATACTTGATGACAGCCGGTATTTAGAAATGCTGGATGCCAAGCTTGATGAAGAACTGGCAGAGTATCATAAGGATCAGAATATTGAGGAACTGGCGGACTTGCTTGAAGTCATTTACGCCTGTGCGGCAGCAAGGGGCTGTTCTGTCGAAGAGTTGGAAAAAGAACGTTCTCAGAAGGCTGCTAAACGAGGCAGTTTCAATAAAAAAATTTTACTTAAAAAAGTAACGGAAAATTGAGGTGATCGTATGCCTACATATCATTCTGCCTCAGGAAGTGCCGCAGAGGATTTGTTTATAGAGCTGTTCAGTGATGTATTCGGTGCGGAAAAGGCAGGGTATCTTTACTCCCAATATCATTTCTATGACATTTATCAAAATAGCCGTTATGCAGATTTCGTATTGGAAAATGGGCCTCGCCGAATAGCCATCGAGATTGACGATGAGGCATCACACAATAAACAACTGGTTTCCTCCGGCAAATTTTATGACGACCTACTTAAGCAAAACAGTATGGTGCATATGGGATGGGATGTGTACCGCTGGGCAGTGCGTCAAATGCAGACACAGCCGGATGCCGTTAAGGATGAGCTTCAGGTGTTTCTTGGCAGTAATCCTCGGTTCAAAGAAATAGAGGATTATTTGCCGTCCCAAAAAGCAAAGGCTTTGGATGGAGCAAACCTAGAACTCAAGGAGCACCAAAAGGCAGCATTACAGGCGCTTAAGGCTATGCGTGATAATAATGAAACTATCGCTTTGCTGTACCATGCCACAGGAACAGGCAAAACGGTGACAGCCGTAATGGATGCCAAAAGCTGCGGCGGAAGAGTACTTTTCATTGCACATACACAGGAATTGGTAAATCAGGCGGCAAATACATTCAGGCAAATTTGGAGCAGCGTAACCGTGGGACGGTACTGCGAAGCCGTAAAGGAACCCAATACCCATGTGGTTTGTGCCGGTGTGCAGAGTGTTGCTCTGCATTTGGATCAGTTTAAGGATAATGATTTTGACTATCTCATTGTGGATGAAGCCCATCATGCGGCGGCAGATACATATCAGAAGGTATTGAACTATTTTAAGCCGGCATTTACACTAGGGCTGACAGCTACTCCAGAGAGAGCCGACGACAAAAGTATTCTGGAAATTTTCAAAAATACAGCTCATAAGCTGGATATTCAGACTGCAGTAGAAATTGGCGAGCTGGTTCCGGTGAGGTGCATAAGAATTCATACTAATATAGACCTCACCAAGGTGCGGTTCAACAGCGTGCAGTACAATATCCGTGATTTGGAAAGCAAAATCTATGTCCCGGAGAGGAACCGCTTGATTGTGGATACATGGATGCAGTATGTAAGAGATAAACGGACTGTTGTATTCTGCGCATCTGTAAAGCATGCAGAGCAGATTGCTTCTCTCTTTAGGGAACAGGGGATTTCTGCCGTTTCGGTTTCAGGCGGTATGAAGCAATCGGAGCGAAAAGAATTCCAAGAAAGATTTGTCAATAGGGAAATTATGGTCCTTTGCGCCTGTGATTTGCTCAATGAAGGCTGGGACTGTCCGGAAATAGAAGTCCTATTTATGGCTCGGCCAACCATGTCAAAGGTGATTTATACTCAGCAACTGGGCCGAGGCATGAGGCTCTATGATGGAAAGGAAAGCCTGATGGTGTTCGATTTCGTGGATAATGCCAGTCAGTATAATATGCCATATTCGCTGCATAGGCTTTTCAAGCTGAAGGAGTATCGTCCGGGTGAATTTGCGGCAGCGCCTAAAGCGCAAAAGGCCGCTGAAGATGCTCTGTATGCCAAGGGAGAAAAGTCGGAGGCTCTTATTAACTGGCCTGTGGATGCCACAGACTATGAGTTGGTGGATATATTCAACTGGCAGGAAGAAGCGGCCGGTATGATTTCACAGATGGAGTTTGTTCGCCGGGTGGATGTTCAAACCGAGACTATTGAAAAGTATGTTCGGGAAGGAAAGCTGGTTCCGGATTTGGCTGTTCCCATGAGCGAGCATAGAACTTTCAAATATTTTAAGGAAGAAACATTAGAGAAATATGCCAAGCAGTTTGGCTGGACGTTAATAGATGACAGTAACCGTAAGGACATGTTCATGGATATGATTCGAGAGATGGACATGAGCTATTCCTATAAGCCGGTACTTATTAAAGCAGTAATGCTCTATGCAGATGATAAGGGGCGTGTAAAGCTTTCCGATATAGTATCTTACTTTAGAACATATTATGAAGGCCGCAGGAAAGCCGGAAAAATCGTGGAAAAGAAAAACAGTATATTTGCAAAGGGCGGCTACACCGATAAAGAGGCCGAGAGGAATATTCTTTCCAATCCCTATAAGCGTTTTGAGGATATGCAGATACTTCGGCATACAAAAACGCTTGGCATAATTCAGGTGGACGAATCAGTTTGGAAACGTTTAACTGAGGATGAAAAGAACGAGATTGCAAAAATCTGCAATGAGAAACTGGAAAAATATTATACGAAGCTTTTAAAATAAAATTTTCAGTAAGTTTCAGCTTAAGCCGCTCTGCGGCGCAGTCATCGTCTGAGGAATTCACGGCATAGCCGCTACGATAAAATCCCAGCTGATTTTATCGTATTTATGGCAGTAAAATAAAATGTTCCGCAAAACCATCGAAACATTTTATTTTACATATGCTATTTTCTATGCATAGACACCTTCGGAAATGAATTCCTCAGGCGGTGTATGTTATACATGCTGGTAACC
>JAJQDF010000085.1 GCA_021202325.1 Clostridiales bacterium
CAATATAAAAGCAAATGTTTCGATGGTTTTACGGAACATTTGCTTTTATCTCTGTAATAAGCGGAAAGCCGTTGGGATTTCCGCTTAAGCCGCTCTGCGGCGCTGCCAACGCCTGAGGAACTTGTTCCGAAGGTGTCAAGCTACCGGAATAAAGCATATGTAAAGCCGTTTGACTTAAGAATGGTGATTAAAATAAATTTGTATTCTTAAGTCAACCGGCTTTTACCGCTGAAAATAAGCTGAAAGCCATCAGGATTTCAGCTTAAGCGCATCGCGCTTCTCTGTAGCTCAGCATAAAATCCGTCCTTTGCTATAAGCTCGTCATGCTTGCCCTGTTCGATAATATAGCCGTCCTTCATTACCAGTATTTCGTCGGCATCCCTGATCGTAGAAAGCCTATGGGCTATAATAAAGCTTGTGCGGCCTTCCATCATCTTGGAAAAAGCATTTTGTATCTTTATTTCCGTTCTGGTATCTATGGAAGATGTGGCCTCGTCCAAAATCAGCATAGGGGGCAGGCATAGCATTACCCTTGTTATGCACAGCAGCTGCTTTTGTCCCTGGGAAAGGCTTCCGCCGTCCTCGGTAATATATGTGTCATAGCCCTGGGGAAGCCTTCTTATGAAGCTGTCGGCATGCGATGCCTTCGCCGCCGCAATAACCTCTTCATCGGTAGCATCGGGCTTACCCATTATTATATTCTCTCGAATTGTGCCGCTCTTGAGCCATGTGTCCTGCAAAACCATTCCGTAGCTGGTTCTAAGGCTTTGCCTTGTCATATTCCTGATATCCGTGCCGTCTACCGATATACTTCCGTTATCAACATCATAGAACCGCATAAGAAGATTGATAAGCGTTGTTTTTCCGCAGCCGGTGGGGCCGACAATTGCTATGCGCTGGCCGTGCTTTACGTTTAGATTGAGATTTTCTATGAGCTTTTTGTCCGGAACATAGCTGAACGCTACATTTTCAAGGGTTACACTGCCCTTGGCGTCTTCAAGCACAACCGCATTTTCCGCTTCCGGAGTCTGGGGCTCTTCCTCTATAAGCTCAAATATTCTGGCGGCGCATGCAAGGGCGTTTTGAAGCTCGGTCACAACGCCGGAAATTTCATTGAAGGGCTTGGTGTACTGATTAGCATAGCTTAAAAATGCCGAAAGCTGTCCGACACTAAGCCTGCCGCCTATAACCGACATGGCTCCGACAATGCCTACGCTTGTGTATACAAGGCTGTTTATGAACCTGGTTGACGGATTTGTAATGGAAGAAAAGAACGTGGCCTTCATCGATACATCGCCAAGCCTGTCGTTTATCTCGTCGAATGTTTCGAGACTTTTGGTTTCCCGGCCGAAAGCCTGCACAACCTTTTGGTTTCCTATCATTTCCTCTATAAAGGCCGTTTCTTCGCCTCTTGTTTCTGTTTGAAGGCGGAACATACTGTATGTCCTCTTGGCAATAAATGCGGCTGTAAAAAGCGAAAGCGGCGTAACAATCAGCACAACCAGCGTTATCGTTACGTTTTCCCTGAACATGAAAAACAGTGTGCCGAATATCGTAAGCACTCCGGTGAAAAGCTGCGTAAAGCCCATAAGAAGGCCGTCGGCAAACTGCTCCACATCGGCAATTATTCGGCTGACAACATCGCCGTAGGAATTGTCGTCAATATATTTCAGAGGCAGTATTTCTATTTTTTTGAAGGCCTCATCCCTGATGTCCCTTGTAACTCCGTATGTTATGCGGTTGTTAAGTATGTTCATTATCCACTGGGAAACCGCCGTGATAGTCGCAATAATTCCCATCTTTATAAGAATAGGGCGGATTTCGGCAAAATCGACCTTTCCCGGCTCCAAAATATAGTCTATGGCATTTCCGGTAAGAAGAGGGAAGTACAGCGTCAGCGCAACGGTGACAGCCGCCATAATGAGCGACAGAACCACAAGGGGCGCATAGGGCTTTATGCGGCTCAGGACATTTTGTATTGTCTTTTTTTGATATGTTTTTTTAGCCATCGTTTACGCCTCCTTTTCATCCGGGAACTGGGAATAATAAATTTCCTGATAAACCGAACAGTCCTTTATAAGCTCTGCGTGCCTGCCGATTCCGCATATCCTGCCGTCGTCAAGTACAACTATTTTGTCGGCATTGAGTACGGAAGACGCCCTCTGGGATACAATGAATACCGTGGGGGAGAAGCTTGTCTGCTTTATGGATTTTCTCAGCGCCGCATCGGTGGCATAGTCAAGGGCAGATGCGCTGTCGTCCAGTATGAGTATTTCAGGCTTTCTGACCAGTGCCCTCGCAATGGTAAGCCTCTGCTTCTGTCCGCCGGAGAAATTCTTTCCGCCTTGGGCGACCTCGGAATTTATTCCGTCCGTCTTGCTTTCAACAACATCAATTGCCTGAGCGGTTCTTAAAGCCTCGTATAAATCCTCATCGGAGGCATTTTCATTTCCCCAAAGAAGGTTTTCCTTTATCGTTCCCTTGAATAGTACGGCTTTCTGAGGAACAATGCCTATCTTGCTTCTCAGCTCTTCCAATTTATAATCCCGCACATCTATGCCGTCAACCTTAACACAGCCTTCGGAAACATCATAAAATCGGGGAATTAAGTTTATAAGCGATGTTTTTCCTGAGCCCGTTCCGCCTATAATTCCCACAGTTTCACCTTTGTTTACGGTGAAGTCCGCATCGGTAAGGGAGTCATGCTGTGAACCGCTGTATCTCACACAGGCATGTCCAAACGAAACAGTACCATCGCAAGGTGACTCTTTAACAGCATTTTCACTTTCTGTAAGCGTAGATTTTATCTCAAATACGCTCTCTATTCTGTTGGCGCTGGCCAGTGCCTTGTTTATAAGCACAATGAGGTTTGCCAGCTTTATAAGCTCCACAAGTATCTGTGACATATAGTTTACAAGGGCAACAACCCCGCCCTGGGTTATGGCTCCGCCGTCAACTCTGAAGGTGCCAACCCAAACAAGCACCACAGTCGCTATATTTACAATAACATAGGTAACCGGATTCATAAGGGCGGAAATCTTACCGACAAACAGCTGCAGTTTTGTAAGGGAAGCATTGGCGTTCTCGAATTTTTCTACCTCGTCCTGCTCCTTGCCGAAGGCTCTTATTACTCTGGCTCCGGTAAGGTTTTCCCTCGTTATGCCAAGAACTGTGTCAAGGGCTGACTGCACCTTCTTATATAAAGGAATACTTACATACATTATTCCGAACACGACAACAGACAGCAGGGGAATTGCCGCCGCAAAAACCAGCGCCGCTTTGAAATCAATCGTAAAGGCGGCAATCATTGCTCCGAAAACAATGAAGGGCGAGCGCATGAACAGCCTCAAAAACATATTTACGCCGCTCTGAACCTGATTTATGTCGCTGGTCATTCTTGTGATAAGCGTGGATGTGCCGGCAGTGTCCATTTCCGTATAGGAAAGGGACTGCACATGCTCAAAAAGGGCATGTCGCAGCTTCGTGGCAAAACCGCAGGCGGCCTTTGCCGAAAAATACTGTGCCGTTATGGAGCAGACAAGGCCGATTACTCCCAAGGCAACGAGAACAAGGCACATTCTGATAACATAGTCCTTATCCGCATTTCCTATACCGACAGCAATTACACTGGCCATAACTATGGGCACAAACAGCTCAAACAGGGCCTCCAGCA
>JAJQDF010000015.1 GCA_021202325.1 Clostridiales bacterium
GCCTACAGCTACGATATTAATATAGGTGAAAAATATTTCATAAAAGAAGCCGGAATATTTGTTTTAATATCGTTGAAACCGGAAAAAATTTCAGACGTGAGTGCAAAACTGTGTACGAAAAGGCTGAATTATGATAAAATTAAGGGAAAGATAAAGCTTCGTACAAGGCTTACCGGCGACTATATAACCATAAGAAACGGCAGAAAAAAGCTTAAGGATTATTTTATTGATGAGAAAATTCCGTCGGATAAAAGGGACGCATATCCGCTTTTGGCCTGCGGCAGCAGCATAATTTTGGCCGGCGAAAGACTTGGTCAGGAGTATTATATTAAACCGGAAACTAAAAATATACTTTATATCTATATATGGGAGGATGCTTAAAATGGCTGAAAGAGTAGAGGTGCTCATTCCGAAGGAAAAGGTTTTAAAAAGGGTTGACGAGCTGGCAGAGCAGATTATGAAGGACTATGACGGTCAGGAGCTGTATATGGTCTGCGTGCTTAAGGGCGGCATTTTCTTCATGGTTGACCTGGCAAGAAAGATTAAGGGAGACGTGCTTTTTGACTTCATGATAGTGTCTAGCTACGGTTCGGGAACGACAAGCTCGGGACATATTAAGATTAAAAAGGACTTGGACGGAAATATCGAAGGCAAAAATGTCCTTATCGTTGAGGATATTATCGATTCGGGCAATACTCTGTGCCAGCTTAGGAAATTCCTTCTGGGAAGAAATCCTGCCAGCCTTAAGATTTGTACAATACTGGACAAGCCAAGCCGCAGAGAGGTTGAGGTTCCCGTGGACTACATAGGCTTTGAGATACCGGACGAATTTGTTATAGGCTACGGACTGGACTACGACCAGAGATATAGAAATCTGGACTATATCGGCGTTCTGCGCTTTGATGATTGATATTAAGTGAGCTGAAATCAGGGGAGCTTTTGAAAAGCTCCCCACGCTGTATATAATTTTTTTACAAAAACACTTGATTTTATAAAACTCTTATGATAATATAACAAAGTACCTTTTCGAGAGGTGCTTTTATATGTGTGCGTAGCTCAGTTGGATAGAGCGTCTGACTACGGATCAGAAGGCCGCGTGTTCGAATCATGTCGCACACATTTTTATAACCGTATATTTAACATACGGTTATTCTTTTATATGCGGAGGTGGCGGAATTGGCAGACGCGCTAGATTCAGGTTCTAGTGAACGTTAGTTCATGTGGGTTCAAGTCCCATCCCCCGCATATCATCCCCTTTAAAGCTAAGACTTTAAGGGGATTTTTTGTTATTGGCATAATGCTTGGTTGGCTGTATAATGGTTTCAGAGGTGATTTTATGCTGGATTCCTTTGGAAGAAAAATTGAATATATGCGTGTTTCCGTTACTGACAGGTGCAACCTTCGATGCGGATACTGTATGCCCAACGGCATAAAATGTATACCAATGGAAGAAATACTTTCCTTTGAGGAAATAACAGACATTTGCAGAATAGCCGCCGAAAACGGCATAAAATATATCCGCCTGACCGGCGGCGAGCCTTTGGCGAGAATCGGGGCGGAAAAGCTGGTAGGCATGATAAAGTCGGTCGAAGGCATAGAGAAGGTCACGATGACGACAAACGGCGTGCTTTTGGCGGAAAAACTGCCTAAACTTAAAGCATCGGGACTGGATGGCGTAAACATAAGCCTTGACACTCTGGACAGGGAAAAATATAAGGCCATAACAGGCTCGAACTGTTTGGATAAAGTGCTTGAAAGCATAGACAGAAGTTTTGAGGCCGGGCTCAAGGTAAAAATAAATGCGGTTGTCCTGAAAGAGACCGCCGAAGAATGCATCAATCTTATACAATTGGCTAAGGACAGGCCGATAGATGTGAGATTTATAGAGATGATGCCCATTGGCGAGGGAAAGCATTACGAATCTATAAGCTGTGAATATATAATGGACATGATAAAAGCGGCATACCCAAGCTTTAAAGGTACGGAAGGAAAGGAGAGCTTCGGCCCGGCAAGGTATTATCATATTGACGGATTTGAAGGAAATATCGGTTTCATTAATGCCGTCCATGATATGTTTTGCGGTGACTGCAACAGAATAAGACTTACGTCCACGGGATTTCTTAAAACCTGCCTTTGCTATGAGGATGGAGAAAGCCTGAGGGAGCCGCTTAGAGAGGGCAATATGGACGAGGTTAGAAGGCGTTTTAGGAGCGCCGTAGAGAATAAACCGAAAAATCACTGCTTTACAGGCGGCGGAAATATTTCGGAAAAAAGCGGCATGAATAAAATAGGCGGCTGAATTTTATGTTTTCGGTTGAAATATGAGCGCTTATTTGGTACAATCTATCAAGAAACAAACGGTAGGAGGAATGATTTTGAGAACTAATTCAAGCAGGCTGTCGCTTATACTACTTTTGCTGGCAGGCCTTGTAATAGGAGGATTTATAGGAGATTGGCTAAGCTCATACCCTACGTTTTCGTTCCTGAACTACGGACAGACCTTCGGGCTTACGTCTCCGTTTGTTCTGGATCTGAGCGTGCTTGTTGTGACATTCGGCTTTACGGTCAAGTTTAATCTGGCAAGCATAATCGGTATTTTAATAGCTTTTATTGTATACAGAAAACTGTAAACGACAAGAGAGGTATTGTTATGGACATTATTTTAGCGTCAATTTCATCAAGAAGAAAAAATTTGCTCACTATGCTCAATATTCCCTTTACTGTTATGGACAGCGGCGTTGACGAGCGCATGGAGGAAGCAAACTATATGCAAAGCGGCGTTGAGCATACGCCCTACGAGTGGGTAAAGGCCATTGCGGCCATAAAGGCCGAAACGGTCGGCAGAATGGTAAGCGGAGATAAGATAATAATAGCCGCTGATACCATTGTTACCTATTTGGGAAAAATAGAGCATAGGCCGCTGAAGAGGGAAAAGGCAATAAATATGCTCAAAATGCTTTCAGGTCATAAGCACACCGTTTATACGGGACTGGCAGTAATGTATAAGGAAGCAAACGGAAACTATAGAGTTAATACTTCTGTAACGGCCACGGATGTTTATATGAGAAGCCTTACAGATGAGGAAATAGAGGCATATGTTGAAACCAAGGAGCCCTACGATAAGGCCGGCGGATACGGCATACAGGGCAAGGGTTCCCTTCTTATCGACCATATTGACGGAGATTATTTCAACGTTGTCGGCCTTCCTGTGCTTGCGCTATATGAGGAACTGCGTTCCAATGGCATAAATATCATGGATTATTGGAAATGAGCCTGAGCGCTGCTAGTAGCAGAAGAAGCGAAGGCGAATTATCCCCCACCTGCGGTGGGTACGCTGCGTGCCGTCATATTCCTCACTCACACAACTCTATCGAGCCGTCCGTTCATTCGTCATAGACATGACATCACTCCGCTGATTTTCTGTGAGATACGAGCAGTACGAACGGCAGTGAAGTAATGCGACGATTTCGAACAGAGGAAATAAGCTCGACCGCAGCAAGTAATCTGCGCAATACAATAAACTTGAATTTCTTATAGCCACCCGGGGCTTTCTTTTTGGAAGCCCTTTTTTACGTCCGTTCGTGTTTGCATAAAAGAACCTAAAGGTGTGGACAAATAGCGCATATCGTGATATAATAAATAATATGAGAAAAGTA
>JAJQDF010000039.1 GCA_021202325.1 Clostridiales bacterium
ATACATTGTTGGGGGTATTCTGCTTATTTGATTCCTACAATAAACTTACACTATCACTGTACATACTTTCCTTGACAGCACTATCCGCCGGGTAATCGAACGCTGCCAGAATGTAGCTGACGAAAACCGCGGCCTTGAGCAACATGATGTGGATGTATTGAAGCTGCTCTATCTCATCCTTTATGTGGATGACATTCCGGCAACCCTCGATAATATTGTTATCCTGATGGCAGATGATATCCGCATGGATACGGCTGCAATGCGTGAGAAGATGAGAGGTAGTCTTGACCGTCTGCTTCGCCAGAACTATATCGGCCGTAACGGTGAAGAATATAAATTCCTGACTGATGAGGAGCAGAATGTTGCGAAGGAAATTCACAATACGAACGTAGACACCTCTGCCATAGTGGAAAAGCTTGGCCGTATGATTTTCGAAGATATTTATACAATAAAAAAATATCGTTACGGCAGGAATGACTTTGAATTTGACAAAATGGTAGACAATATAACAGTCGGTACAGTTACCGGCGGAATGCGCCTGTGTGTTCTGACTGTTGCTACTGATCCGATTGAAAAAAATGAAATGCACCTTATGGAACAGTCTGATGGACAGGCCATCATAGTTCTGCCGGAAACAAAATATTATGAGTCAGTCGAAAATGCCATGAAGATTCGGAAGTATGTGAAACAGCGCAACGTATCGCAGCTGACCAGTTCCATGCAGGCAATTATTAGAGATTGGCAGAGCGAGGCTGATAATTATGAAAAAGCTGCAATGAATGAACTGGAGAAAGCAATTGAAAATGCCGACTTTTATGTAGATAAGGAACATCTTGTTATTAAGGGCACTGGTGCAAAATCGAAAATTGACCAGGCTCTGGAATACCTTGTTGCTCATGTATACAGCGACCTTGAACTGATTACCAAAAACATAGACTCAGATGACGAGATATATCAAATCCTGCGGAATGAAGAAATAATGATTTCCGGAATGGAACAGAACCGTGATGCGGTAGCAAAGATGGAGGAATATCTGGAAATTCAGGAAGAACTGACTCTTCCAACATCTATGGCAGATGTACAGAACAAGTTCCAGGGGAAACCCAATGGCTGGCGCGAGATTGACATAGCCGCTGTAGCTGCAAAGCTGATTGCTGACCAGAAGGTCACCATCAAATATGGCGCTACTATCATCCAGCCGGATAATCCGAAGCTGCCGGATATGCTGCGCAAAAAGAACGAGACTGGAAAAACCAAAATCTCTTTGCGTAAGTTAAACTCTGCGGCCGATATCCGAGAAGCGAGGGATTTCCTTCGGGAATATTTTGATGTGATGGATGTTCCCGAGGATGAGGATGGGCTGATTAAATTTATTATAGAGAGCTTTGGTGAGCAGAAAGACCATTATGCAGAATTGGAAAATAGATACAGCGGCCATAAATATCCGGATCATGCTCTTGTATCCAATGCTATTAATTTGATAAATGATATCTTGAGTCAGCAAAAGGATAATATCGCTCTTGTGAAGGAAATTCTGAAGCGAAGGGATGACCTTGAGGACAACAAGGAAAAAATGCAGCGTGTGGAGAACTTCTTCAAAAGTCAGGTGAAGTTGTTTGATACGGCGGTTAAGCTGGAAGCTGACCTGCAGCACGAGCTGGATTACCTGTCCAGTGAGCCGGAGGCCAACGACGCCCTGAATCAGATTCGTTTGATTTGTATGGTGCAGCCCGGTGAGAAGTTTAATTATAAGCGCATTCCAGAGCTGAATGGACTGATATCTAAAGTTCATGAAGGCCATGACCGTCTGCTTGACACCAAGCGTGAGGATCTTTTGGAGGATGTCCGCCAGTGCAGGGAAGCTATTCACATGATGGATAATGGAGACAATAGCTTGAACAATATTGTGGGTACCGCCGATGATTATTATACAGAAAAAGAGGATAGCATAAAGAAGTTTAATAGCCTTGCTTTGTTGGATGGACTGACACAACAGATGGCTCAATATAAGGACACGACTTTAAAAAAGATGGAAGCAGTAAAACATCCGAAGGTGGTGCCTACCCATAATGACACAAATAAGTCTGCTCCTAAGAAAGTATATAGGAGTCTGAGCCGCGCCATAGCTTTTCCCGCAAAGCGGATCGAAAGTGAGGAAGATATCAAAAACTATGTTGAACAAATACAGGATACGTTGCTGCAGTATTTGAAGAACTACGGCGGCATTGATTTAAAGTGAGGAATATTATGAGAATATATATACCAAGTTTAAACGGTGAAACAACCTACGTTGATGAAAAACATTCCATTGTGCTTATTGGTGCAAATGGTTCTGGGAAAACTCGTATGAGCATTTGGATAGATGAACACAATCAGAATCTTAATGTGCATCGTATATCTGCGCAGAAATCATTAAATATTCCGGATTTTGTTCAGCCGACTAGCATAGATAAGGCTGAAGAAAAGTTTATTTATGGAGCTAATAATAACAATAAGCAATGGCTAGAAAAAGAAGGAAAAAGAATAAATAGATGGGGAAATGCGCCGGAAGTACATCTATTAAACGATGTTCAGCAACTGATGGAATATTTAATGGCTGAATATTGTGAAAAAAGCATTGAGTTTCGGAGAGAACATTTAGATGGAAATAACGAATTCTCCAATCAGACTAAGTTGGAAGTTATACAGTCAATTTGGGAGGATGTTGTTAGGCATAGAAAATTGCAAATATCCACTGGGAAAATAGAGGCTCTCGAAGATAAAACCATACTAGTTACGCACAAATATAATGCAAGTGGGATGAGTGATGGAGAAAGAGCCATTTTCTACTATATTGGCGAAGTATTGTGCGCGAAAGAAAATAGTTTAATAATTATAGATGAGCCTGAAAACCATTTGCATAAATCAATCCTTATTCGACTTTGGAATGCGATAGAAACATCAAGGCCTGACTGTACATTTTTATACATAACACATAGTCTTGACTTCGCAACCAGCAGATTGAACACTCAAGTGATTTGGGTAAAGAGTATGCATGAAGGTCCAATCTGGGAATATGAATTATTGGATGAAAATTCATATTCAGATGCCCTGATGCTTGAAATTTTAGGAAATCGTCAAAAGGTTCTGCTTGTTGAAGGGGCATCGGAACATAGTATTGATAGAAAGTTATACTCTCAATTGTTTCAAGAATACAATATTATACCTTTAGAAGGCTGTGCAACGGTGATTCAATCTGCAAAGGCCTTTAACACCAATCCTTCATTGCATTATACAGAAGTAAAAGCTATTGTTGATAGGGATAGAAGAGATGATGCAGAGATAACTTCCCTTGCTGAATATAAGATTACGGTTCCTAAGGTGGCTGAAATTGAAAATTTGTTTTTATTACCAGGTGTTATTAGGATAGTTGCTCAAAAGCAAACTATAGATAATGTTGAGCAAATAATAATGATGGTGAAAGAAAAAACTATAGATTTTTTGCAACAGCATTTGGAAGAGCAGGCATTACTATTTGTGAGACAAAAAATGAATAATAGGATTAATCAGCTGTGCAATTTACATGTTACTACGATAGATGATTTAAGTGAAAAAATTTCTGTAATACCGCAAGAAATTAATATAAACGCTATTTATGAAGATGTTATTA
>JAJQDF010000167.1 GCA_021202325.1 Clostridiales bacterium
GTTATCAATACACTTTTTTAAGTTTTTTCATTTTATGCTTTGATAACTGCCATTTTTGATGTCAAAAATCTCATCTCTTGTGTAAGTATGAAAAAGGCTCCCGCCAAAGCAGGAGCCTAATACAAATCAGCCAAATTCGAAAAATTAAATTTCAATGAAGTCAGTCCGAAAGCGGATTCATTGTCTGTATCCCTTGTATCAGTATCCGTTTTGGTTTGCATGCGGTTTGCATAACTGTCTAGTCGGCACGCAATGCCGATGCAGGATCTGATTTAGCTGCCGCTTTTGACGGAATAAGCCCGCCGATGACTGTCAGCACTACACTAAGCACCACTAAAAGCAGTGCGGGAACAGCAGGCAAGACAGCATTCACACGGGTATTGCCCGTAAGCATGTGAATGATCATATTCCCCGGTATCAGAAGTAAAAGCGATATTACTATTCCCATTACGCCGGCACAGAATCCGATTATAAATGTTTCTGCATTAAACACAGAGGAAATATTGCGCTTGGACGCACCGATGGCACGCAAAATACCGATTTCCTTTCTCCTCTCCAACACACTGATGTAAGTAATAACACCAATCAATATTGAGGAAACAACAAGCGATATTGCCACAAACGCAATCAAAACATAGCTAATCATATCAATAATATCAGTTACAGAGGACATAATTACTCCTACCATATCGGTATAGCTGATAACCTTATCTTCTTGGCCGGTCGCTTTCATTCGTTCGTTATACGTACTTAAAATATTCGTTACCTCGGCTTTACTCTCAAAATCGATAGGATAAATATCTATTTCTGCAGGAGAATTATAATCCGCATAGCCAAGTGCATAGAGATTGCTTTTGTATGAAGAGCTTCTTGACGAACTCACTGAGGTCAAAAGGTCAACAAGCTCATCGCTGGTCATATTGATATTAAGCAAATTTGATAATGTATCCTCATCCATAGATAATAAGCCGTTCACCGCCGAATTGAGATTTTCTGAAATTTGCCTCATTATATCCTCTTCTACAGAAGCTAATGCCAAGTTTAGAGAGGTCGTAATCTGTTCGGATGCCTGTTCCGGAACAGTTATCATCTGTCCGCTGTATTGCGAAAAAATTTGTTCCGCTGCACCAGATATTAGGCTTGACATCTGTTCGGAAAGTGAGCTGCTGTAAGCCGAAATTATATTTTGAATATAATCTTCTACCTGGTCTGTGACTACCTGCTGCACTGCATCTGCGTCAAAGACTGACGCCAAATCGGCTTGAATTATATTTTGTGCTTCCTCCGTCGAAAGATAATCATTCAAGGTTGCCGAAACATCTGAGAATGTAGCATAACCCTTTTCTTCCAAATATGATTCATAATCGGTCAAAAGTGCAGAAATAAGCGATACATTATTTTCCTCGCCGTTTATTGCACTGTAAATGTAATTTTCAATCAGCTCACGAGCCCCGTCCGAATTGATATATTCCTCGAAATAATTCGCCATATCGGAAATTTCTTCAATTCCGTTTTCTGTTAAATAATTCCTGTATCCGCTCATAATATCTGCTGCAAGCTGCGCTATATTTTCTGTGGAAACAGAAGACAAAACAGCTTGCAAAAGAGCTTGTGTATCCAGCGGCGGTATTTGAACGGAATCAGCAGATAAGTCAAGCCCGCTTAAATCTATCACATCGGAAAGGTTTATCCCGCTCAAATCCATATTCGTCAAAAACGATAAATCAAGCGAATCCATATCAATGTCTACTAACTCACTAATGTCGTAATCGAGGCTATAACCGTCGGATATATCCAATATATCCGACAGCGCATCTGTATTAAGCGAAAACAATGAATTAAGATCAAAGTCCGAAGTAATATCTTCTCCGAAGCTTTCTCCCGTAAAAATGTTTTTCTCCGGGTTTGCAAGCTGATCACGTACAACATCGCTGTTCGCCGCATTGTCGATAATATACTCAATCAAATCATGCGAATAATATATGCCGGAATTTAAAAATTCGGCGCCTGCATCCTCTTTCGGCTGCACAATTCCGACAATCGAGATTGTTTTGCCGTTCTCAACAATGCCGCTCATATACTCCGCATTGTCGGATTTATTTGTCCATATACCGTACTCGCTGTCATAGACATAGCAGTCCGCATTGTTTACTACCTTAAAGGTAATTCCAAGAATATCATCATAGCTGTATGAACCCAAATCCTCGGGAGTATTTACATGTTCTCTGTTTCGGTATAGCTCTATCATCTCGTCAAATTCCACAGAATCACGCAAACCGAGTGTATATAGCATCATATCGCTTATTCCGCCGTTTGATGTTAAAACAAGAACACATTCTGTTTCATTTTGCGGCCAATGTCCGGCAGTTAAATCGTATTGATTGATATAGAGATTTTCATTTTCCGGCAGAGCATAAAATGTGTTTAAGCTCATATAGGAACTCATCAGACCATAAGACGATGTGGAAACCCCCATTGCGCTCAGGGTTGTATCGAGGTTTACTTGTTTGATTAAATCTCCGTCCTGACGGTATATCAGCGGTTCTATGTCGTAATCGTATTCTATCGCCTGTACATATTGTTCAATGCCGCTTGTTCCGCTGTCGAGATACGTCTTTAGCGAGGTTAAATCATTGTAGTCAGTCTGAGAAAACATAGCAGTCATCATCTGTACAACGTGAATATCGTTCGAATTTTCCTCCTCGCTATCTCTCATCTCTGAGGCAGCGGACAGCAGCGATGTAAAGTCAATGCCGGCATCTGTAATTTGAATCGGATATTCTGACAGAGTATCCTTTTCAATCGAAGCAATATAGTCATTCACTCCGTTTGACAGAGACATTATCAGTGCAATGCCTATAATTCCTATGGAACCTGCAAATGCCGTCAAAAGAGTTCGAGCTTTTTTTGTCATAAGATTGTTAAAGCTCAAACCAAGCGATGTAAAAAATGACATAGAGGATTTTCCCATATTTTCATACGAAGCTTCTGCTAAACTTAAATCATCAGGCTCAAATGCGCATGAATCCGACTGGATTTTTCCATCCTTCAGCCGCACAGTACGGGTTGCATATTCTGCCGCAAGCTCCGAATTATGCGTTACCATAATAACCAGCCTATCCTTTGCCACTTGACGCAGCAGCTCCATTACCTGTATGCTTGTTTCACTGTCAAGTGCGCCGGTAGGCTCGTCCGCAAGAAGAATATCGGGATTGTTTACCAATGCACGGGCAATTGCCACACGCTGCATTTGTCCTCCCGAAAGCTGATTTGGCTTTTTATACATTTGATCACCTAAGCCAACCTGTTCAAGCGCTTCCGCCGCACGGCGGCGGCTCTCCGATTTCTCTACACCGGATATGGTTAAGGCAAGCTCTACATTGGCTAAAAGTGCTTGATGCGGAATTAGATTATAGCTCTGAAAGATAAATCCTATAGTGTGGTTGCGGTAGGAATCCCAATCTTTGTCGCTGTATTTTTTCGTAGACGTGCTGTTGATAATAAGTTCTCCGCTGATATAACGGTCCAGACCGCCGATAATGTTAAGCAGTGTTGTTTTTCCCGAGCCGCTTGGGCCGAGAATTGCCACAAACTCGCTGTCCCTGAAATTCAAGCTCACATCATCCAGTGCTTTTTGTACCAAACCGCCTGTATTATATTCTTTGCAGATATGCATTAACCGAAGCATTTTATACCCCTCCTGTCTTATACTGTGGGATAAGCCGTTTTTATTATGATTTATTTAAATCAGAGTACGCTCACATAGGTTATACAAAAAATACTGTATTCAACCACATCTATACACACATTTGTAATTCAATAACAACTTGATCATATTTATATATATTGGGCGGCATACTTGGAACAGTCACATTAATCTCCTGCTCCGTAAATAATTCTTGCAGAAAAATTTCAGTCGGACTTGAATGCACCCTTGAGCGATTTCTGAAAACAAATATAATCCCGGCAGATATACAATAGTTTCTTTCAGATTTGTCATTTCATACGGTTGAAACCATCTTACTCAAAAATTCGTGTTGGAATTTTGTCTTTCATTTCACGCTCGTTCGGTTCCGTGATGGGATGTCCTACGATCATACCCATAATGGGCATATAATCTTCCGGCAGCTCCAGCAGGGAAGAAGCGTCAAGCTCCGGATAAAGGCGCATTGACTCGAATACTCCCCACATATAGCAGCTTCCCAAGCCTAACGCTGTTGCCGCCAAATGCATATTTTCACAGACACAACCCACATTGGTATATTCGATTCCCGGCTGCACATCGTGCATCTTATGGGAAACAATCAATACCACCGGAGCACCGTAGAATGGCTTGAACGCCTTTATTGGAGGCAGCGGATTACTCCCAGCGATTGCTTTCATTTTTGTGCGGTCTTGAAGCATTTTTTCCATAGCCACGGACAGCTTTTCCATCATATTCTTATTTTTTACAACGCTGATTCTCAGATTATCATACCTTGCACTGCCCATCGGCGCAGCATTAGCCGCTATCAAAATTTGCTTCAATTCTTTGTCGCTTACCGGTTCATCAGTAAACACTCTGGTGGATTTTCTTTGTTTGATTGTGTCAAAAAACTCCATTGTTCTTTTCTCCTAAAATATAATATTTATGTTCTATTGGTATACCGCCGTTTTGAGTATCATTTCTTCCCGTGTTCACAACATCATCCGTCAGGCTGTTATAATCAACCCCGTTCAGCTGTTTCCTGCGTTTATAGAAACGTATCATTTTGGTCAAGGCGATTATAAATCTTATTAAGAAGCTCAACCGCCATGTCGAGTTCCTCGCTTGTTAAAGCATCGTTCACCCATCCCTCGATTTCTTGAGCCATTGTATAGGTTTTGGCTCCCAATCTCTCGCCCTCTTTTGTGAGGCACACATTTTTCGTTTTGGAAGGCGGCTCAGATATAAAGTCGGTTATTAAGCCTTTTTTCTTAAGCCTTTTAATTATTCCATACATTGTCTGCTGGGAAACACAGAATTCCTTTTCAAGCTCTTTCATTGAATAATATTCTTTTTCGGAATGGTACATAAGAATAATAACCCGTATCTGTGAAAATGTTATTTCGTACTCCTTGAATAATTTATTTGCTCTTGTCTCAAGCTTTTCACTTATAATTTTCAAAAGCGGTATAAGACCGGTAATCTGTTCTGTCATTTTTGTATCCTTTTTATAATATCTTTTAACCTTTTCAACATTTATAACATAATATCTGATTAAAGTCAACAGCATGCTGTTATTAATTTGCGGCAGACAAACAAAAAGGACTACAGATTTCTCCATAGTCCTTGAAAGAACATTGCATATTTTCAATTTTCGCCTTGCATAAATCCCTGCATATTTACGCCGTTTATTTCTCAAGCGGCTTCATTGTCGGGAACAATATTACATCCCTTATGCTTACAGACTCAGTCATAAGCATTACAAATCTATCGATACCGATACCGATACCGCCTGTGGGAGGCATACCGTATTCAAGGGCTGTGAGGAAGTCCTCATCGATCATGTTAGCCTCGTCATCACCGGCAGCGCGCATAGCTTCCTGATGCTCGAAACGCTTTCTCTGGTCGATAGGATCGTTAAGCTCGGAATAGGCATTGCCGTATTCACGTCCTACGATGAAAAGCTCAAATCTTTCCGTGTAATCGGGCTTGCTGGGCTTTCTCTTCGTAAGAGGTGAAATCTCAACGGGATAATCCATTATAAATGTAGGCTGAATAAGGTTCTTTTCAACATGTTCTTCAAAGAACAGGTTCAGAATGTCGCCCTTAGCGTGTCTTTCCTCATATTCAATGCCTCTTTCCTTGGCAATGGCTCTTGCAGCCTCTGTGTCTGGAATCTCGTCAAAGTCAACTCCGGCAAACTTTTTAACGGCATCTACCATTGTCAGTCTCTCGAAGGGCTTTCCAAGGTCAAGGTCATGTCCGCCATAAGTAAGCTTTGTTGTTCCCACAACCTTCTCAGCTACAGTTCTGAAAAGTCCCTCTGCCAAATCCATCATTCCGTAATAGTCTGTGTATGCCTGGTAAATCTCGATAAGCGTAAACTCAGGGTTGTGACGAATGTCAATGCCTTCATTTCTGAACACTCTGCCAATCTCGTATACCCGCTCAAGTCCACCGACAATAAGTCTCTTAAGCGGAAGCTCGAGGGCAATTCGGCAGTACATATCGATATCAAGGGCATTGTGGTGCGTAATAAACGGTCTTGCCGAAGCACCACCGGGGATAGTCTGGAGAACCGGTGTCTCAACCTCAAGGAAGTTCCTTGAATCAAGATAGTTTCTTATTTCTCTCAGAACCGCAGATCTCTTTATGAATGTATCCTTAACTTCAGGATTTACAATGAGGTCAAGGTATCTCTGTCTGTATCTGAGCTCCTGATCGTTGAGGCCGTGGAACTTCTCGGGGAGAACCTTAAGGCTCTTTGAAAGAAGTGTAATCTCATTGGCTCTAACGGATATTTCACCCTTTTGAGTTCTGAACACTACGCCCTTTATTCCAATGATGTCGCCGATGTCAAACTTTTTGAAAGCAAGATAACTGTCGTCGCCGACATCGTTTCTGCTTATATATCCCTGAAGTCTTCCGTCTCTGTCCTGGATATTTATAAACGAAGCCTTGCCCATTACACGCTTGTTCATAAGTCTGCCGGCAACGGAAACCTCCTTGCCTTCAAGCTCATCAAAGCCGACTATAATTTCTTTGCTGTGATGTGTTACATCATATTTTACAATCTGAAAGGGATCCTTGCCAGCTTCCTGCAAAGCCGCAAGCTTGTCTCTTCTAAAGCCTTCCTGCTCCGAAAGCTGACCGGCTGTCAATTCTTTTGTATTTTCTTCTGCCACTTTAATTTCCTCCTACAACCTACATGCGCCGCTAACATGGCGCTCCACTATATACGAAAGTCGATTGCTACGTTTTCCAAACTCTCGCAATCGAACGTATTCGCACTCCGCTCATTTTTCTATAAAAAATGGCTACGTTGCTCATACATTCAGCCCGTCCAATGTCCAGACATCCATGCAAGTAAACTTGCCCATCTGTCTGGCCGCAGTCCGGGACTTTCATTGTTATTATCTCGAAATAGTAAGAACCTTGAGCTCAACTATTCCCCCGGGAGTCTCTATTTCCACAAGCTCGCCTATCTTATGACCGATAAGGCCTTTGCCGACCGGAGACTCATTTGAAATTCTGCCGTTTTCAGTATTCATAGGATCTGCTTCCGCCGAGCCTACGATAGTGTATTCTATTTCTTCTTCGAACTCAACGTCCCAAAGCTTAACCTTGCTTCCGACTGTTACAATGTCTGCGCTTACCTCGTCATCATCGATAACCTCAGCGTTTCTGAGCATTTTTTCGATAACAGCGATTCTGGACTCGATTTCTCCCTGTTCCTCTTTGGCGGCGTCATATTCGGCGTTCTCAGAAAGGTCTCCCTGTCCTCTTGCTTCCTTTATTTTTTCCGCAACATCTTTTCTTCTGACTGTCTTTAAGTCTTCAAGCTCTTCTTCCAGCTTTTTAAGACCATCATATGTTAAAACTACTTTCTTGTTGTCTGCCATGTGCCCACTCCTTACTCTTCAAGGCGTCCTGATTCGACGCTTAATATCATATCCAAAAAATTATAAACTACCTTTAGTTGCTTGTCAACGGCGATAATCCGATATTTTCTATGATATTTAACTTTTCCTGCAAATTGAGACCGCCATTTTGGAGGCCGTCTGCCAGTTTTTTGAAATTTGTGTCTCTTACATACAGGGCGCACTCCGCCTCTTCAGCATTTATTTTTTCCCTACCGCCTATCTTTACGGCATTTACAATGCGTATGTCTTTCCGGATTCTTCTGAGCCTTTTCAGCCGGGTTTCATCATTTTCAATATCATAGTATAAACAACCCTTTTTAAGCAAATAGTCGTAATTTTCTATCCTTCCGCCGCAGTTTACGACAATGCCTGCGTTCCTGAAATTTTCGTGCTTAAATGAATTTATAATCTGAATATTTATGCCGTATTCTCTGAAAAAATATTCTGCAGTTTCTACATATCTGTATCCCTCATCTGTGAGAAGGGAAACATAGCTCATGCCGGGACACAGCACGCACAGAACCGTTTCAGTCAGCTCTCTATCGCCGGCGATAATGACCGACTCATCCGATACATCTACAATGCTCTTAGCCAAAAGAGCCATAAGCGGCTTGCCGCTTGCCCTATATACTCCCTCAAAGCTTTCGCCGCTTGCCGCCGTAACTCCGTTTTCTTCAAGGAATGCGGCAGCCTTTTTTAATACAGTCTTTCTGCTCTTTTCGTCGGCATTTTCATTTATGTTAAGCCCTATCCTATAGCCTTCGGCACCAAGAACAGTTATGTTTTCCGACGCAAAGGGAGAAAATACCGCTTTCAGCCGGTTTGCAATAATATTCCCCTGCTTTTTGGAATATACAATTTCCGCAAATTTCATACTATCACCCCGGTTTAATCTATGAGGTGCCCGGTATAAAAATGCCGTATATTCTCTATAAAAGCAGTAAGCGGAAACCCGCTGAGTCTCCGCTTAAAACGTCAATAGCCGCCAATATTAAAATTCCATTTTTTCATCAAGATAAGCAATAAGCTCATCAACGTTAAGTCTTATCTGCTCCATTGAATCTCTGTCACGAACAGTAACCGTATTGTCCTCAAGGGTATCAAAGTCAACTGTTATGCAGAAAGGTGTTCCAATTTCGTCCTGTCTTCTATAACGCTTGCCGATACTTCCGGACTCGTCATATTCGCAGTTGAAGTGCTTTGAAAGCTTATGGAATATCTCTGTTGCAGGCTCCGAAAGCTTCTTTGAAAGGGGAAGAACAGCGGCCTTTACAGGTGCAATTGCGGGATGGAAATGAAGTACGGTTCTAACGTCGTTTTCTCCAACCTCTTCCTCGTCATAAGCATCGCAGAGGAATGCAAGAGCTACACGGTCTGCTCCAAGCGAAGGCTCGATAACAAAAGGAATATACTTCTCGCCCTTGTTCTGATCGAAATATGTCAAATCCTCGCCTGATGTGTTCTGGTGCTGTGTCAGGTCGTAGTTTGTTCTGTCGGCAATACCCCAAAGCTCGCCCCATCCGAAGGGGAAGAGATACTCTATATCCGATGTAGCCTTGCTGTAGAAGCTGAGCTCCTCGGGGCTATGGTCACGTACTCTTGTGTTTTCAACAGTCATGCCAAGGCTTGTAAGCCAGTCTATGCAATATTTTTTCCAGTAAGCAAACCACTCAAGGTCTGTGTCAGGCTCGCAGAAGAATTCAAGCTCCATCTGCTCGAACTCTCTTGTACGGAATGTAAAGTTGCCCGGTGTAATTTCATTTCTGAATGATTTGCCAATCTGTCCGATACCGAAGGGAATCTTCTTCCTGGATGTACGCTGTACGTTTTTGAAGTTTACGAAAATACCCTGGGCTGTTTCTGGACGAAGGTATACTGTATTTTTAGCATCCTCTGTAACACCCTGGAAAGTCTTGAACATAAGGTTAAACTGACGGATGTCTGTGAAATTATGTCCGCCGCATGAAGGGCAGGGAATTTCGTTTTCCTTGATATATTCAAGCATTTTTTCGTTTGACCAGCCGTCAACTGTTATATCCTCGTTTTTATCGTGGCAGAAGTCTTCGATGAGCTTATCCGCACGGAAACGCTCCTTACAGTCCTTACAGTCCATAAGGGGATCGGAAAATCCGCCCAAATGTCCGCTGGCAACCCATGTCTGAGGGTTCATGAGTATGGCGCTGTCGAGACCTACGTTGTATTCGTTGTCCTGAACGAATTTTTTCCACCATGCCTTTTTGATGTTGTTCTTAAGCTCAACTCCCACCGGGCCGTAGTCCCATGTGTTTGCAAGTCCGCCGTAAATTTCACTGCCGGGATATACAAATCCTCTTGACTTAGCGAGAGCGACTATTTTTTCCATTGTCTTTTCCATTTGATATTCTCTCCTTCAAAAATAAAATTACAATCATTATTCGCAGGGCATGAAAGTCGATTGCTGCATGCTTCGCAGTCCGAGACTTTCATAATAAAAAAAGGCCTTGTCCCTCATAAGGGACGAAGACCATTATCTCCGCGGTTCCACCCTTGTTGGCCAAAAGCCCACTCTTGTGAAGTGCCGTTCAAAAGCTCCTTTCGCCAAAGTCCGCTGACGGTTCGCAGCAAACACCGTCTCTCTTGAAGCGTAAACCAAGGTTACTTTTTCTTTATCGCTACGACATATTCAATTAGTTTATAATCTAGCAAATAAATCCGCCGTTGTCAATATCAAAATTTCATATTATTGATATAATCCAGTGTTTTGTACCTCTCTCCCAGATATATGCGTCTGTTTATATCCGCAAACGTCCACAGCTCATCCAGTACATAGTCCGACACCGTAAAACTGAATATCGACTTAAGAGGGCTCTGAGTTATATGCTTCACCGCCATAAGTGAACCGCTTCCCAGCTTAAATGGAGCATTTTGGGCATGGTTATGGCAATACATACCGTCGCCGGTCTCGCCGTAATATGCCGACTGTTCCAGAGGCTCGCCGCATTCGGCACAGTAGGCATCGCTCATAAAGCCGCATTCCTTAAGCAGTCTTATTATGTATACTACGATCGTGAGCCTTGCCGTCCTTTTTCCTGCCGACAGAACTGACAGTGTTCTTAACAGAAGCTCGAAGGCGTTGTTGTTTTCAAGCTCCGCAAAGGCCGCCCTGTCTGTCAGCTCCAGTATATAGGCGCCGTAGGCCAAGCGTTCAATGTCGTTTCTTATACCGTAGAAGCTCTCTATTACATCAGCCTGGGTAATTGAGTAAAAACCCCTGCCCTCATAGAGTGAAAACTCTCCGTATGAAAACAACTGTGCCGCCGCCATAATGCCGCTTTTGGCGTTTTTCGCCCCACGTGCCGAAAGGAGCATTTTTCCATGCTCCTCGGTTATGACCGTTATTCGCTTTCCGCTTTCGCCGGCATCGGTCTCTTTTATGACTATGCCCTTTACCTTAGAAACCATTTTTAAGCCCCTCCGGTTCGCTTACGTCAGATGTATCGGCACTTTGGGAAACAGTACGGTATTTCAAGTAGTCCTCCACCGTTCCGCTAGCCAAAAATTCTTTCCAGTAATCATTCATGTTATCACGTCCTCTTCGGTATTATGTTACCCCGAAGGAACGACAATATTCTGTATAAAAATCTCTATTTCAGCCAATAAAAGGATTAAAAATATTTCTTAAACCCCTTGGCTTCCGTATAGTCCATGGCTCTGTAAAACTCATGGGCATCGGTGCGGTTAAGGCTTGATGTCAGCATAAGATAGTGGGCATCCTTTTCCTTTGCCCATTTTTCCAATTCGGCAAACATTGCCTTTCCAATGCCTCTCCTTTGGAAATCCTTATGCACCGCCACATTTTCCACCAGCATAAATGGTTTGCACTCGGCGCAGAAATCGCCCATAACCATGGCATAGAGTGAGCCGCAGATCCTTCCGCTTTCTCTATCCTCTGCCACCATAAGATATTCATCCTCGTTGGCATTGGTCTTTGCTATCTTTTTCTTCAAAAGCTCGGTGTCCTCGGCATGGCTTGTCAAGGCATCCATTGTCTCGCCGAACTCCCTTATGTCCTTCTCGCTAGTAATATCAACTTTTCTAAATATCAAATCCATATTTGCCACTCCTTTCTATATGTTCTTTGCATCGTAGCCGAAGTTTTTAAGCAGGAAATCACTGTCTCTCCAGTCCTTTTTGACCTTTACCCATAGCTCCAGATATATGGGCGAGCCCAACAGCTTCTGTATGTCCTCCCTGGCATTGGTGCCTATTTTTTTAAGCATGGCTCCGTGCTTTCCTATAATTATTCCCTTATGGGATTCCTTCTCGCAGTATATGGTTGCCCTTACATCAACAAGATTCCCCTCGGGGCGCCTTTTCATCTCAGAAATTTCAACTGCTATGCCGTGGGGAATTTCCTCCTCCAACAGCCTCAGCGCCTTTTCCCTTATTATTTCCGCCGCAATCTGTCTTTCCGGCTGGTCTGTAATCATATCTCCGGGGAAATACTGGGGGCCTTCGGGCAGGTATTTCCTTATGACATTTAAAAGCTCGTCGGTGTTTCTGCCCTCCAGTGCGCTTATGGGCACTATTTCCGCAAAGTCATATAGCTTTCTGTAATTGTCTATAACCTTGAAAACTCTCTCCTTATCCACTGTGTCAACCTTGTTTATAACAAGTATGACCGGCGACTTAACCTTGGCAAATTTCTCAATAATGAGCTTGTCCGCCTCCAAAACCCTATCGGCAGGCTCTATGAGCATAAGGATAGCATCAACCTCATTGAGGGTTGTTTCGGCGCTTTTTACCATGTATTCGCCCAGCTTATGCCTTGGCTTATGTATACCCGGCGTATCGATGAACACAATCTGATAGTCGTCCTTTGTCAATATGCTCTGTATTCTGTTTCTTGTAGTCTGAGGCTTATTGGATATGATAGCTATTTTCTCTCCTATAAGCCTGTTCATGAGCGTTGATTTTCCCACATTCGGTCTGCCGACCAGTGATACAAATCCGCTGTAAAATTTTTCCGCCAAATTATTTACCTCTCTATTCTTTGGTTACCTCGTCCAACTTGGCCTTTATGTTTTTCAAGTCCTCCCAAGCCGGGCGCTTCTTTGTCTGGTCTCTCAAAAGAGCCGACGGGTGATATATAGCCATTATCCAATAGCCCTTTCTTTCAACCCACTGTCCATGCTCTCTCGTTATTTTAAAATCCTTGTCTATTATGGCCGTCGCCGCTATTCTGCCAAGGCATACTATAATCTTCGGCTTAACCAGCATAAGCTGATAGCGGAGATAATTCATGCAGGCCTCCTGCTCGTCGTCGTGGGGATCTCTGTTTCCCGGCGGACGGCATTTAACTATGTTGGCTATGTAAACATTGGTTCTGTCCAGGTCAACTGCGGCAAGCATTTTGTCCAGCAGTTGTCCGGCCGGTCCCACAAAGGGCAGGCCTCTCAAATCCTCCTGCTGTCCCGGTCCTTCGCCTATGAACATTATATCCGCCTCACGGTTTCCGTCGCCTATTACGACATTTGTCCTTGTTTCCCACAGCCTGCACTTTTTACAGCTAAGACAAGCTCCCTCAAGGGTTTCCCAGCTTTTCACATAAAACACCGCCTTATGCTCTCGGCACTCCTGCTATATCAAGTATTTCCTTCTGTCTTCTGAGCATTTCCTCTTCTTCGTCCTTTTCCATATGGTCATAGCCCATCAAATGAAGCATACTGTGCACAGTCAAAAAGGCCATTTCCCTTTTCAGGCTGTGGCCGTATTCCTCGGCCTGCTCCTTTGCCCTGTCTATGGAAATAATTATGTCTCCAAGGACTATTTCGCCGTTCTCGTTTACATCGGCCTCCTCGCCCTCCTCATAGGTAAGCTGAGGAAAGCTTAAAACATCTGTCGGAGAGTCAATGCCTCTGAACTGCTTATTAATATCCTGTATTTCATCGTTTGTTACTATGGATAAGCTTATCTCGCAGTCCTCATCAAACTCCTCATATTCAAGGCTTTCCAGACAAACCTTGTTCAAAACCTGTTCCATTTCCTCTGTCAGTTCAAAATCCGTTCTGTTATCAATCAAAAGCGTCATATTTATCCCCTTTGCCTTTTGTTTATATGAACCTGTTTTTTGTTCTCATTCTTTTGTTCCGCCTTTTCGTAGGCACTTATTATTTTCTGAACCAGCGGATGTCTAACTACGTCCTTGTTGGTCAGCGTGATTATTCCGATGTCCTCCACACCTTTTAATATTTTCGCCGCATCGGTCAATCCGCTTCTCTTGCCGTCGCCCAAGTCAATCTGTGTAAGGTCGCCTGTAACAACCGCCTTAGAGCCATAGCCTATACGGGTAAGGAACATCTTCATCTGCTCCGGCGTTGTGTTCTGCGCCTCATCCAGCACGATGAAGGCATTGTCCAGTGTACGGCCTCTCATATAAGCCAGAGGAGCAACCTCAAGAAGTCCTCTTTCCATGTTCTTAGAGAAGGAATCGGCTCCCATAATTTCAAAAAGCGCATCGTAGAGCGGCCTCAAATAGGGATCAACCTTCTGCTGAAGGTCTCCGGGAAGAAATCCAAGCTTTTCACCGGCCTCAATCGCCGGTCTTGTCATTATTATTCGATTCACATCATTATTTTTAAACGCAGTAATAGCCATTGCCATGGCAAGATAGGTTTTTCCCGTTCCTGCCGGGCCTATGCCGAAGGTTATAGTGTTGTCGCGAATCATATCCACATATTTTTTCTGTCCCAATGTTTTCGGCTTGACCGGTCTGCCGTTTATTGTGCGGCATATGCAGTCATCATATATGGCGCCCACTTCCTCCAGCTCGTCGTCGGTGGAGCTCATGGCATAGTCTACGTTCTGGGTGGATATGGTTTCTCCCTTTGAGGCCGCCTCAACCAATGACCTTACAACATGTTCGGCTCTTTGGCAGTTTTCCTCCTCGCCCACTATTTTTATACCATCGCTTCTGTTGACTATTTTGACCGACATTTCCTTTTCTATCTTGGCTATGTTAGAGTCAAATTGCCCGAAAATATTTGAGATTGCGCTGTTGTCAGCCTCTACAATACGTTCTGTCTGCGGCATCTATTCTGTTACCTCCTCATTTAGCACTTCCGCTGTCTGCTGTTTGTCTATTCTCATTATAACAGATACTTCTCCCTTTACGGTCACATTTATTTCGTCTGTTATTGTTTCCGTTGTCAAACGGCTTATTTCTCCGCCGGTTTCCATTATGAGATCGGTTATTTTGTCGTCAAGCTGTTTCCTTGCCAGCTCCTCGGCCTCTTCCTTTGTCCTTTTGGCCTTCTCTATTATTCTTTCCCCATAAACAGTTCTGTTTATGCCAAAGGGAATTATGTAGTCACCAATCTCAAAGTCAAGGCTGTCGCTTGTCACCGTCTCATAATCATCTGGCAATTTCGGAGATACAAAGTTAAAGCTTTTATCCCCTATATTTATACTATAATCCGTTTTAGTCTTTCCTGTAAATACTTTTTCATTATAATTCAAAGGTACTGTTCCTTCAAGCTCATATTTTTTCTCGGCAGTCACCTCTCCGGCGGCACAAACCTGCTTCTGCCCAATCTGAACCTCGCCGTCCTTCAATGCCACGACACTGCTTATGAGTATGTCGCCCTTTTTGACCTCGTCGCCCTCTTTCACCATGGGCGTTCCTGCCGAAGCCGCTATGCTTATTATCACTCCGTCAGAATCTGCAACGACATCGGTGGGCGTTTCCCTTTCCACATATTCGGTTTCGGGTATTGTTTCCACTATGTTTACGGTTATGCCTGTTCCCTTTAAGTTAAGCGCTATCCACGAAATATCCTTATATTCCAGCATTAGGCTTGCCCCGGCCTCATACAGGTCAATGCCGTATTTCAGCTTTCCCGGAGCTATGCCCCTTTCAGCGCAGGACTCTATTATGTCTTCGGAGCTTATTCTGTCGGTGCCTACAACCTTCACAGTCCATATGAATGACGACATTATGTACATAACCGCCGCAAAAGCCGCAAGGCCGCCGATATAGGCCTTCCTTTCCATACACCGTCTCAAAAGCACCGGCAGGCCGCATTCTCCTATTATTTCAAAGCGGCACCCGGTTTTTATTCCGCACTGCTTAAGCTCGTCTGCGTTTTTCACGGCGGCCTTCATAACGACCTTGTTCCTCTCAGGGGCAACATCCCATATGAAAATACCCCTATTTACAGCCAGATTTATGAACCGTTCCACCGAAAACCCGGTAACATATATAATAACATATCCTCTGATATAATTCCACAGCGCCAGAAACATAAGTTTCCTCCATTATCACAAAAATTCCGCCGAATTTATTTTTCCGGCAATAACAATATTGTCGGCATCCAGACATTT
This sequence comes from Clostridiales bacterium, assembly GCA_021202325.1. Lineage (GTDB taxonomy): Bacteria > Bacillota > Clostridia > Lachnospirales > Anaerotignaceae > Metalachnospira. The sequence goes on from JAJQDF010000167.1 coordinate 15,970, forward strand.
TATAAGAAGGCCGTCTCCGGTCAGCTTCAGCACTCCCGAGGCAGTATTTATTCTTATCTTTTCCGTACTGTATTCTATTATTCCCCTGTAATTTTCAATGACCGCTTCCTCCCTGCCCTTAAAGGAAATGAGCGGTATGTCAAGCACTACCTCCTCCGGTATTTCAAAGGCTCGGGAAAGCTCCTTTTTTATGGTTGTTTTGTCCTTTTTTGATTTTTTGCCTGCTGCTCTCATTGCTTCTCTCTCCCGACCGTTTTTTTGCCTTATAATATTTTATGCGGCAGAGAAGGCAACCATTACAAACTTAATGCCCCACATAAAAACAGTGATGGAATCTCTCCCACCACTGCATACTTTTTCTAAGTCTTTTTAAATTAACCCTGTTATTGACTCCTCGCCGCCTACCGAAAAGGCATAGCCGAATATGAGTGTATCGTCCACATCCGAGCCATAAGGCGTATTGCTGAATGATATAAGGCCAACGCCCTTGGTGTATGTTCTTTCCTCGGTATATACGCCGTCAGCATAGCTGTCGGCCTCGGCTGTGGTCACTGTCTTAAAGCTGTCATCTGTAACTTCGGTAATTTCTGTCACCGCCGTAACAATATTGCCATCCAACACTACTTCCTGTTCCCAGCTGTTGCCGACCTCTATATCACCCGAAAGTACAATCATATCCTGAATTTTAGAATAGACATTGTTTTCGCTTTCTGCCAGAGAATCAGAATTTTCAACGTGTTCGACAACCTGACCGTCGGCAACGGTATATTCAACAATGAATGTTCTTTCGCCCTCTTCGGACATTCTCTCATCATTCATTGCGCCGATATATTTATAAACCGTCATTTTGTCATTCTGCTCGAAGTCATAATATACAACCTCAAAGCTCGACTCGGAATAGCCGTGGTATGAGCGGTAGGTGCCGTCCGTGGGGAAATATTCCTCTATGCTTTCCAAATATTCATCCATTTGAGCTGTCTGCTCGGCATCGGTATCCGCAGTCTGTGTTGAACAGCCGAAAAGCGCCGCAGAGAGCATAACGCAAATCATTATATACATTAATTTTTTCATATATATCTCCTCCTGAATCCATCTCTTGTAT
>JAJQDF010000026.1 GCA_021202325.1 Clostridiales bacterium
CCGGAATTCATTTCCGACCACTTCTATATTTAAAACACAGCCCAATGTAAAGGCGGATGTTTCGATGATTTTACGGAACATCCGCCTTTACCTCCGCAATCAGGCGGAAATCGAAGATTTTCGCCTAAACGGCTCAGCCGCTATCAAGACTTCATCTTAACAACCGTACATGTCTATACCCATCCTCTGTCGTTACCGCCGTTTCTACACCGTATACCTCTCTTATATTGCTCTCAGTCAGCGTATCATGCGGTTTTCCGCAGGCATACATCTCGGCGTCCTTCAATATAATTACATTATCGGCAAAAAGTGATGTCAGATTCAGGTCATGGATTGACATTATAACGCCGATATTTTTGCTGTGGGCAAGCTTTGTTATAAGCTCAAGTGTGAACATTTGGTTCTTCAGGTCAAGACTGCTTGTGGGCTCGTCCATTATTATTATTTCCGGTTCCTGAGCCAATGCCCTCGCTATAAATACCCGCTGGCGTTCACCGCCGCTCATCTCGCTGATATTTTTGAACGCAAAGTTCTCAAGATCCATTTTTTCGATTATGTCAAATACGATGTCCTTATCCTCGGTTCGTATTTTTCGTCCTGCGAAAGCTATTCGCCCCATCATTATTGTGTCAACAACATTCATTTGGAACACATTGCTGTTATACTGCGGCACATAGCCTATCTTTTTTGCCCGCATAATCGACGTCATTTTTGCCACATCGTCTCCGTTTATATATACAGCTCCCTGCTTAGGCGTAAGCAAATGGTTAATGCATTTAAGCAGTGTAGTTTTTCCCGTACCGTTTGGTCCCAGCAAACAAAGCGTTTCGCCCTGATTGAGCTCAAAGCTGATATTTTTCAAAATTTCTCTGTCCGCTGTGTAGGAAAAGCTTATATTTTCTACTTTCAGGCTCATTGCATTCTCCCCTTTTTCTGTCTCAGAATGAGGTTAATGAAAAGCGGAACGCCTAAAAACGAAACGACTATTCCGACCGGAATGCTTACCGGCGAAAGTATGGTCTTTCCTATGGCATCGGCAGCCATGAGAAGCATTGAGCCTGTCACAGCCGAAAACGGTATGAGATACTTATGGTCATTTCCTACAAGCATACGGGCTATATGGGGCGCAACAAGACCTACGAAACCTATAACTCCGGTAAAGCTAATGACCGCCGCAGTCATAAATACAGAAGCAACGCACATCACTGTTCTTATCCTTTTAGGATTAAGTCCAAGGCTTTCCGCAAGCTCATCGTCGCCGGAAGCCATTGTGTTAAGCTTAAGAGAACAAGACATAATTATAATTGTGCAGACAACTACAAAAACTCCCGAAAAAAACACATCGCTCCAAACAGTTCCGTTTAATGTGCCGAAGGTCCATTGTACAACAGCCGCCAGCTTATATTCCTCGGCAAAGAATTCAATTGCAGATGTCAGCGCACTAAAGAAGTAGTTCAGTGCAATTCCTGTCAGCACAACCGTTTCCGGCCCCATGCCTGCCTTTGACGAAATGCCGGATACTAGGGCTATACATAGTCCCGCCGCAGCAAAGGCACAGCATATGATTCCAAGCTCGCTTTTAAAAAATGCGCCTGTGCCGAAAACTATGCACATGCTGGCTCCAAAGGCCGCCGCATTGGATATACCCATGGTGAACGGGCTAACAAGCGGATTCCTCGTAACCGCCTGCATGGCCACACCTGAAATCGACAGTCCCACTCCGGCCACAATAGCCATGGCTATTCTCGGCAATCGCATAAGTACAATTATTTTGTAATTTATATTTTCGGGAGAGCCGTCGTTAAGACGGCCCCCAATCCATGCTGATACTGCGGAAAGAACCTGCGAAAATGTTGTATCGGCTACACCTAGTGTCACAAAATACAGTCCGGCTATCAGCATTATCACTATGCTCGCAAGAAGTATGATATTTTTTCGTCTGTTGCTCTGCTCATATTCCCTGCGGACATCTGAAATATTTTTGTTTTCCATTATTAATCCTCAAATGAATATGCCGGATATGTATGTCCCTCTATATAATCCAGCTTCTGATATTTTTCAAGCCAATCTTTGAATACTTCCTCCGGATGAAGGTCGGGAAGAAGATCAGGATAGAGGAATTTGGCTATATACATTGTTCCTACAAGCTTTGAAGCTCCGCCGTGTACATAGTGGGAAAGAAGAAGTACGTTATCGTTCTTTATGGCGTTTATCTCATCCCAGCCCGGTCTTGAGGCAAGCTCGTCCTTTATTGCCTGGTGTTCTTCCTCTGTCGGAGGATAATATGACGAATATACGTCGGGTGCCGAAACCTTTATTATATAGTCGGGATTAGCGGCAACTACAGCCTCTGATTCTACAGTTACGCTGGCTGAATCCTTAAAGAGGTTATCAGCTCCGGAGTATTCTACCATATAGTAGAAATAGTTCCCGGGAATAGTTGTGTTGCCTTCCGTTCTGTACTCAAAATATACTCTCTTTTTCTCTACGCCCTCAAGCTGTTCCTGTATGTAATCAAGCTTTTCCATGAAATAGTTGGAAAGCTCCTCGGCCTCTTCCTCTTTGCCGAAAACCTGACCAAGAAGCTCACAGCTTTTTTCAAACTCATTTGTATAATATGCATTGCATACAACCACCTTTATTCCAAAGGGTTCAAGCTGCTCTTCGGCTTCTTCCCATGTTCCATTATCAGTAAGGATAAGCACTTCGGGAGCAAGCTCTATTATCTTTTCATAGTTGAGATCCTTCTGGCTCTGGCCGATAACCATGTCCTCTGTAAATCTGTTCTGCCATGACTCCTCATCCTGATAAATGTTGTAATCAACACCTATCACGCAGTCAAGGGCATCGATGGCATTAATTATCTCTGTGTTATAAGCATTTGCAACTACCGCCTTTGTAACAGGATTGGGAATCTCAACTTCTCTGTCTATACTGTCAATTACTATTTGGGTTGCGCTTTCCTCTTCCGCTTCCGTTGTTACTTCTTCCGTTTCGGCAGTTTCCGTTGTGCTTGATGAGCATCCGGCAACTCCGCTTACCAATAATACTGCCGCCAAAACCATTGCAGCCTTTCTCTTAAAACTATAAGCCTTCATTATGTAATCCTCCTTTAATTATCATTCGTCTGTACTGAAATTCGTTGGTACAGGCAAATACATCTTCTGTGTATTTCTTTAAGCCCCGCAAAAAGTCAAGATTCTTTTTATCCTTAACTATTTTGCTTACCCAACAAGGTTATAAATTGCCTTATCTTCAATTCCGTTTTGCTCTTTGGTTGGGATTTTCCCACGAGCCAAGCTCTCTATGGCCTTTTTCCAACGGGCAGGCTCAAGAAAGCTTACTGCTGCTTTCATTTTCATTGTTTCTCCTCCTTTTTTGGAGGAAACGGGCATAAAAATAATACCCATCTCCATTCCCCGAGATTTGCATTTAGTTTCCCGTTAAGGCAGGTCTCCTGGCTTCTCATCGTCCTACTTCTGCCGCATACCTTCCCAACTGAAATAATCAGTCAGTGGCGGCCTATGGCCGCGGCATTTCGTCCGAGTTACAGTAGTGGGTGCTGTTACGGATTTTCACCGTATTCCCTATTCTCTTTCTGTTGCGAAAGCACCTTAACGCTGTTATATAAGCACCGGTTTCATTAAACTAACCCCTGTGCTTATAATATATAATATTATTAATGCTTCATTAAGTCAACTGTTTTGAAGCATTAAAAAAACCGGCCATGCTATATTTAAAAAGCATGGTCAGTTATAATTCAGTCCTTTAATTCCGCACAATCCATCGGCTTATCCCTCAGCATTTTAAGTCCATGCTTTATGGGCTTGCTCACTGCCTCAAAATTTTCCTTGGCGGCCTTGGGGCTTCCCGGCAGATTTAATATAAGGGATCTTTTCCTTATTCCGCAGACAGCCCTCGAAAGTATTGAACGGCTTGTATATTTCATTGTCAGCATTCTCATGGCTTCAGGTATTCCGGGCACCAACTTTTCGCACACGGCATATGTTGCCTCAGGGGTTACATCCCTGGGAGCAAAACCCGTTCCGCCGGTTGTCACAATAAGTGCAATATCCTTGGCGGCCGCTTTCATAAGCGCCTCGGAAATCATTTCCTTCTCATCAGGTACTATTGTGCATAAAATAACTTCGTATCCGTCATCCTCAAGCATTTGCTTAACCAACGGTCCTCCGCTGTCCTCTCTTTCACCTTTATAGCTTCTGTCGCTGACAGTTATAACTGCGGCAGTATACATAATAATCTCTCCTTTACTCAAGCAGCAAAATATCCTTGGAATCGATATAAACGCTCATTTTATCGCCCTTATTAAGTCCTGCGGCCTTTTCCTTATCGGTTTCGAACCTTATTAAGGAATCCTTTGACTCAGCAGAAATCGGCTTCAGCATTATGATAGTAGAAAATACATCCCCGATTACCCGCTCTACTTCGCAATCTATTCTGTTTTCTAAGCCGTCTGTGCTGAAATAGTGGGCTCTCAGTCCAACATATTTTTGATTTTCATCGGCGTTCCTATCGGTACTTAAATATATATTCAGCTCAGGTACAAATATTTGTCTGTCTTCATTGGTTTTTACAAAACCGTAAATATTTTTGCAGCCGGAAATTCTTGCGGCGCCCACCGTTTTGGACTGGTGCATAAATTCGTCGCCATTAAGCATAACCTCTATTTTGCCGTCATTTATAATGCATATTCTGCGGCAGTTCCTGTATGCTTCGTTTCTGTCGTGGGTTACCATTACCGTCAGTCCGCCAAAATCATTTATTATGTCGGACACCGTCATTTCCAGCTTCCATCTCATATAGCTGTCAATAGCCGAAAAGGGTTCGTCCAGCAGTATGGCCTCAGGCTCACTGGCTATTATTCTGGCAAGGGCTGTCCTCTGCTGCTGTCCGCCTGAAATTTCCCTTGGATATTTGTTCTCAAGTCCCGAAAGATAAAAGTTTGAGATAAGGTTCTCTGTTTCTTCCGCACTTTTTTTAGATGCCACCTGAATATTTTGTTTTACTGTCATATTTGGAAAAAGCGCATAATTTTGGAACAGATAGCCTACGTTTCTCTTCTGCGGCGAAAGATTTATATTTTTCTCCGAATCAAAGAGAGTCCGCCCATTGAGTATTATCACGCCTTCATCGGGCTTCTCAATGCCGGCTATGCATTTAAGCGTCATGCTTTTTCCGCTTCCTGATGCTCCGAGAAGTGCCATCGGAGCATCAGTCTCTATATTTGCCTCCAGTGTAAATTGGTGAAGGCGTTTTTTAATATTTACCTTTAGCTCCATGACTATCTCCTCCTTGTTTCCGCCCTTTTTTCAAAGAGATTCAGTGCCACCAGCACAACAAAGGATATTGCAAGATTTATAAATACCCATTTATAGGCAAGTTCATCGTTACCCTCACGCCACATCTGATATACAGTGGTCGAAATTGTTGCAGTTCTTCCCGGCGTATAGCCCGAAACCATGCTTGTGGCGCCGTACTCGCCCAAACCTCTGGCAAAAGCAAGCACTACTCCGGCCAAAAGGCCATCCTTACATCCCGGAATAAATATTCTCCAGAATATAAATGTGTTGGAAAGGCCAAGCGTTTTACCGGCATATATCAGATTTTTGTCAAAGGCTTCAAAGGAGCTTCTTGTTGTTCTGTACATCGGCGGGAACGTGACTATGATGACAGCAAGTATAGATGCATACCATGTCATTGTAAGCTTAGTTCCGTTAAATGCCAAGAGAAATTTTCCCACAGGTCCGTTTACGCCTATTGTTTTAAGCAGGAAGAAACCAATTACAGTCGGCGGCAGAACCAGCGGAAGAGTCAGTATACAGTCAAGCACTCCTTTGAGCAATCTCGGCAGTTTGGCCACATAATAGGCCGTAAATATCCCTATGAAAAAAGTAAATACTGTGGCTATAAGCGCTATCCTTATTGTATTATAAAGAGGAAACCAGTCCATAGAGCACCTCGTTATTCCAATTAAATTTTATCTGTCAATTACAAAGCCTGCGGCTTCAAAAACAGCTGTACATTCGTCGGTTTTAAGATATTCAAGGAAAGCCTTAGCTGTATCGGGATCTGCGCTTGTCTTTAAAACAGCGGCCGGATATACTATAGGCGTATGGCTTCCTTCGGGAGCTGAAGCAACTATCTCAACAAGGTCTGTTGTAGCCGCATCTGTGCTGTATACAACTCCGCAGTCAACTGCTCCCTCTTCTACCTGTGCAAGAACCTCTCTTACGTTTGTTCCGAATGTTATTTTGCTTTCATCGTTAAGCTGGTCCCAAACACCCATATATGTAAATATTTCTTCCGAATACTGTCCTACGGGAACGTCTGAGTTTCCAAGTGAAATAAGGCTTACTTTATCTGTTGCAACATCGTCAAAGCTCTCTACTCCGGCAGGGTTGCCTACGGGTGTAATAAGAACTACGCTGTTTGAAAGCAGGTCAAAGCGTGTATCTGTGTCAACAAAATCGAGTCCCTCTGTGTTTACATCTTCAGGCTGTGAAGCGTCAAGCTGATTCATCTGTTTCTGCGCTGCTGAAATGAATATGTCGCAGTCAGCGCCTTCCTGAATCTGTGTCTTAAGTGTTCCCGATGAGTCAAAGTTGAATGAAATGTTTACACTTGGATCAACTTCCTTATACATCTCTGCAATCTCCTGCATTGTGTCGGTCATTGATGCCGCCGCAAAAACAATAAGTTCCTTTTCCTCGGCAGTTTCTTCTGTTGTTTCTTCGCTTTCCTCTGTTTCGCTTGATGATGACGAGCATCCAACTGCTCCAAATACCATCATTGCTGAAACCAGTACGCATAAAAATTTCTTCATTATAATATCCTCCTTGAATTAATATATATTACGATCACGCCTGTTTTCCATAAGGACAGACAGGATACCTGCATTCCTTACAGCCCAGGCAAAGACCGCCGTTGCCAAATTTAACTATATCCTTTTTGGACATTTTCTCTCCTGCCGCAATTTTAGGCAAAACAAGATCGAATATCGTTGCTCCGGCATACATTACGCATCCCGGCAGCCCCATAATTGGTGTTCCGTCATCATAATAACCCAACAGGAACATTGCTCCCGGAAGCACCGGCGCACCATAGGTTACTATTTCTGCACCGCTTAAAGCTATGGCTCCCGGGGTATTATCATCGGGATCTACGCTCATGCCTCCGGTACAAAGTATCATGTCAAGATTCTTTTCCCTAAGCTCGTTTATGGCCTTAAGAATATTTTCTGTTCCGTCGTCGGAAACGATATGCTCCTTAACCTCTATTCCATAGGCCTTAAGCTTATCGATTATAACCGGCGTAAACGTATCCTTTATTATGCCTTTGAAAACCTCGCTTCCGGTAGTAACAACACCGGCAGTTTTAAGCTTATAAGGCGTAATTTTGAGTATCGGTCTGCCGTCAAATATTTTTTCGGCGGATTTAAGCTTTTCTTCCTCTATCACAAGGGGAATAACTCTCATTCCGGCCAGCTTATCGCCCTTTTTAACACCCGTTCCGCTATGGCGGGTGGCAATCATTATTTCGTCGAGTGAATTTATTTCATCTAATCTATCCACGTCAATCTCAAAATAGCCGTCACATTCGGCAAAAACTTCAATTTTGCCCTCACTTATTGTTTTTGAAGGATATATATTTTCATTGGCGCAAATGTTATAAAGCCGCTGGGCAGCATCATTTTCATGCACCATACCCTCTTCCATTTCCCACACATACAGCTTTTCCTTACCCATTGACAAAAGCATAGGTATATCCTCTTCGGTTACAATATGGCCTTTTTTGAACTGCGCCCCCTTAAATTCACCTTTGACAATCCTCGTCATATCGTGGCACAGCACATGGCCTACAGCATCCTTTGTATCTATAAGTTTCATTTATCTCCCTCCAATACAGTTATTTTATCTCCCTTGTGAACCGTTCCGCCCTTTTCCACAACGGCGAAAATTCCTTCGGTAGGCATAACACATTTCCCCGTAATCTTCTTTATCTCACAATCGTTATGACATTCCTTGCCAATCTGCGTAACCCTAACAACACATTCGCCGATAGCCAGCTTTGTGCCTATGGGCTGAGATTTCAGGTCAATTCCGACTGTGTTTATATTTTCAGCAAAGGCACCATGTATAAGCTCAACACCAAGTGCCCTCATTTTATCAATGCTTTCCTCCGCCAATAGGCTAATCTGCCTATGCCAATTTCCGGCATGGGCATCGCCAACAATGCCGTGCTCAACAACAAGCTCTATGCTGTCCACCTCATGCTTCACAGTCCCCTTGCGTTCGCTTATATTTACAGAAGCTACTTCTGCCATTTATAATCACCGCTCTTTCCGCCGGTTTTTTCGACAAGCCTTATTTTGCCAATCGTCATATCCTTCTGCAAAGCCTTGCACATATCGTATATGGTAAGCGCCGCAGCAGAAACCGCAGTCAACGCCTCCATTTCCACACCGGTCTCGCCCTTGCATTTAACCGTGCTTTTTATATCAATGGAAGCTTTATTTATCGTAAAGCTTATATCTATACCTGTTGTAATAATGGGATGGCACATCGGAATTATGTTCGAAGTCTGCTTCGCCGCCATTATACCGGCCACCTGGGCAACCGAAAGCACATCGCCCTTTTTAACTCCGCCGCTTTTTATCATTTCAACGGTGCTTTCCGCCATATATATCGTTCCGACTGCCGAAGCCGTCCTCACAGTAATATCTTTTTCGGAAACGTCAACCATTTTAGCACGCCCCTGACTGTTTATATGTGTAAAATCGCTCATAAAAGAACCTCGCTTATCTGTTTTCTCTATTCTAGCATTATTCTCGAAAAAATGCAACGGATTTAAGCGGAAATCATTCGTGTTTTCGGTTTGATAATGGCAATAAAAGCCAATGTTCCGTAAAACCATCGAAACATTGGCTTTTATATTGGATAATTTTTGTTTATTGAAATTTCTTAAGAAGTCACATTCATCCAAGCAATCTACCTTAAAGCAACTGCCTCGAAATTTTGTACAAATCTCATTTTTTCGACAAAAGCAGTCATCGTCGGAGGAATTCACTTCCGACAACGTCTATATCTAAAATCCAACCAATGTAAAGGCAGATGTTTCGATGATTTTACGGAACATCTGCCTTTACCTCCGCAATCAGGCGAAAATCAAAGATTTTCGCCTAAGCACTCTGCCTCATCACACACCGTCCCATTACACACACAGTGCCTGCATTTTGCAAAGCTTGGTTCTGCTTCCTCCTCGTCGGTTTCCAGCATTCTCCTCATTCGTTCTGCGGTATCAATCACATTTTTGCGCAGCAAATGGGTATTTCTCACCACAAATTGCGTATTTTTATATGAAATTACAGCTTTTTTAGGTCTTTTATGGTATATATCCTCCACAATCAGCATGTATGCCCCCACTTGCAGCATGTCTCCTTCGTGGGGCCAATCCGTCTGGCCGCTCTTAATCTCCACCGGGAGCAAATCTCCGGTTATTCTATGGCGGTATATCATGTCGGGCTTGCCCTTGAGGTCGTATTTTTCGGAATATAGTATGCTTCCGTAGGTTATGTCCTCCCTCTTATGTTCTGCGGCCATGTCCGTATAAATGAGCTTCCACATGAGAAGCCTCGGCATTTTCTTTTTTTCAGTAATGCCGCCTCTGCCAAAGACCGTCATAAGCAAAAGGAGCAGAATAACCGCTCCTATAAGTACATATATCATATCACTATTCCTCCCCTTAAAAGGAAGTACAGCGCCGCCGCAATGATTATGACCAACGCCGCAGCGGCTCTTCTGCGCCTTCTTCCGGTTTTAACAAAGGTATCATGGTGATAGCCTGTGCCTCGCTCGAAAAATTCCTTTCGTTTATCTTCCAGCCCAAGCCTCTCGTTTCTCTCCATTTCCAGCCGTCTTAGTTCGTTTCTGCCGTAAAGTCTCTCGTAATACCATTGATAGGGGCAGTAGGCAAATTTACTTAATTCAGTGGCCGCAATTGTATGTCTGTCTTTGTCCATCAGTACTCAGTCTTTCTAATGTTTCTCTGGAGCATTTTCTGATAACCTGCCCATGGCCCGGGAGTTGAATCAGCACCTATAAAATCTTCAAACACCTTACTCTTGGCATCCATATCATCGGCACAATGGAGAATGTGCGCCTCTATAGTCTTCGGAAGCACCGGAGAGCCGTATTCAAACTCGCCGTGATGGGAAAGTATGCAATGCTTAATTATGGTTTTGAGCCTATCCGGAAAGCCTTCTATGGAAGAAGCTGTCTTTTCTACAAGCTCTGCCCCTATATAAATATGTCCGAGAAGCTGTCCGTCGTCGGTATAGTCATTGAGCGGAAAATCAGATAATTCCCAAAGCTTGCCCACATCATGGAGCATTGCCGAAGCCACAAGCACATCCCTGTCCACAAATTTATATTTATCGGCCATGAAATCGCATATCTGCGTAACCGTGAGCGTGTGCTCCAGAAGTCCTCCCAAATAGCCGTGATGTACACTTTTGGCGGCAGAATGAATCGGAAAAGCCTTGGCAACATAGCCGTTTTTGAGGAATATTCTCTCCAACAGCTCCTTTATATGGGGATTTTTTATGGTATTGATATATCCAGTCAGCTCTCCCCACATTGCCTTTATGTCCTTATCCGTAGAAGGGATATAGTCAGTGGGATCATATTCTCCCTCCTGGCTCTTTCTTATTCTCCTTACATTGAGCTGTATATCGTTGTTGAAAATTTGAGCAGTGGCATCAATCTTTATCATATCGTTCTCGGCAAAGGATTGAATGTCGTTATTCAGGTTCCAAACCTTGGCATCCACCGTTCCGGTCTTATCCGAAAGCTTAAGTGACAGATAATTTTTATCATTTTTGGATTTAAAGGTCTGTCTGCTTTTGCAAAGATAATGTCCTACTATCTGCTCGCCTTCCCTTATCTCGTTAATATATTTCATCATTTCCTCCTATTCCGCCAGCGTAAGGCTGAATTCGAATTTTGCTCCGCCCATATCCGACTCCTTGCAGACTATTATTTCCTTGTGGGCGTTTAATATTTCCTTTACAGCACACAGCCCCAGACCACTTCCGGTCTTGTCCATTCCTCTTGAGCTGTCGGCTTTATAGAATGCATCAAAAACATGACGTCTTTCATTTTCGGGTATTCCAACCCCGCTGTCGCTGACAGCCACATACACCTTTTCTTCATTTCTTGGCACAGTCGTTTCTATTTCTACAACTCCGTTTTCCGGAGTGAATTTAACTGCATTATCAACCAAATTATGAATAACCCTATGAATTTCCTGTTTATCGGCGTTTACAATTGTCTCGCTTTCGGCAAATATAAGACGGCAGGAAAGGTTTTTCTCTCCGAATCTATGTTCAAAAATATCCATAACCTCTCTTATAAGCTCGTTTAAGTCAAAGTCCTCTCTGTTAAGCTCCAAAACATTCTCTTGGGTTTTTCCCATATCTACGATGTTTGTCGCCAGCACGGACAGTCTTTCGGTTTCCTCCATAATAATGCCGAGATAATAATTGTACTGATCTTCGGGAATTATGCCGTCCTGCATAGCCTGTATAAAGCCCTGTATACTCGTAAGCGGCGAACGCAGGTCGTGGGCAATGCTGGCAATAAACAGCCTTCTGTCCTGCTCCTTTTTATCCAAGCTCTCCGCCATATAGTTGAAGCTTTCCGCCAACTGGCCTATTTCGTCGCTTGATGTTACTTCAAGCCTTCTGTCAAAGTTTCCGTCGGAAATAATTCTGGCTGTCTTATTCATTTCAAGAAGCGGCTTTGTAAGCTTTCTCGAGAAAAAGTATATGAGCATCACTGCAAGAATTATGCCTAAAAGCGCCGACAGCAGCATTATTTCCAAAGTTGCATAAATTGTTGACTGTATTTCAGGCACCGGGGTGCAAAGGAAAATACCTCCGTATGTAACTCCGTTTATCTTTATCGGATAACCGACAGTTATCATGCTTTCGGAAAACATGCCGCCTACCTGACCTCTGACAGTGACGATGTTTCCGTTCAAGACACCGTTTATTGTATCGTTTGTGATTGACTGGCCTATCCATTCGCTGTCAATGGACGATGACACGGTCGACACAACACCTGAACGGTTTACCAAAAATATGCTTGTTCCTGTATAATCCTCGATAATCTCAATCTTTGTCTGAAGCTCTGTATCATCTACAACGCCACTGGATATTGCCCTGCCGTACTGCTGGGCGATGGAGCGTGCCTGCTCCTTCAGCTGAGTCTGCTTCTGCTCATAATAATATTCCGAACAGAAGTAATATACAGATGCGGTCATAATACAGAATACCGACAAAAATATAAGTATATAAACTCCTGTCTGCTTAAAAAACAGTGAGCTTTTTTTAGCCATTCATATCATCTCGTTTCAAATTTATAACCGACTCCGTGAACCGTCTTAATGCTCCAGCTTTCGTCCCCTTTATTCAGCTTTTCACGTATTCTCTTTATGTGAACATCAACGGTTCTTGAATCACCGACATATTCATAGCCCCATATTTTATCAAGCAGCTGTTCCCTTGTGAAAACCTGGTTTTTGTTTTCCGCAAGGAAGTAAAGAAGCTCCAGCTCCTTCGGTGGGAACGAAAGGCTCTCCCCATGATAAACAACAGTATAGTCGCTCATGCTAATTTTAAGATTTTCAAATGTTACTGTTTTGCTGTCCTGCTTTTCCTCTTTCTTTTCGGATCTTCTGAGCACCGCCTTAACCCTGGCCACCATTTCTTTTGGCTCGAAGGGCTTAACGATATAATCGTCGGCTCCCATTTCCAGTCCAAGCACCTTATCAAATGTATCGCTCCTTGCGGTCAGCATTATTATCGGCACATCGCTCTTTTTCCTTATTTCGATACATATCTGATAGCCATCCATTCCGGGAAGCATTACATCAAGTATGACAAGGGCAGGCGCAAATGCATAGAACTCGTCCAGCGCCTTTCTTCCGTCATATACCTCCTTCGTCTCATATCCGTCCTTTGTAAGGTAAAGAGATATAAGCTCGGCTATATGTTTTTCATCATCAACAACAAGTATTCTGGTCTTATCCAAAACGCTCCTCCTCCTTCAATGCACTGCCGACTATGTCCTGAACCTTCCTCGGCAGAGCAGCTTCTTCATCCTTGGTCAGTCCCTTAGTTTCGACTATAGGATGATATGTAAACTTTACAGTTGCTTTCTTTATCCAGAAATGGTTATCCTCCAATATTCTGTGTGTTCCGTCTATTGTTAACGGCAATATTGGTGCGCCGCTTTTTGTGGCAAGCTTAAAGCTTCCGGCCTTGAATTCGAGCATAGGGCCGTCGGTTCTTGTTCCCTCGGGAAAAATACACATATTGTCCCCGGCCTTTACCTTTTTTACACCTGCCATAAGTGCCTTAAGGGATGCCTTCAAGTCGCTTCTGTCCATAAATATACATCCGACAGATTCCATCCACTTATTAAGCACAGGAACCTTCTGCAGTTCTATCTTCGCTATAAATGCTATATGCCTTTTCATTGTCGCCATTATTATTATGGGATCCATCATACTCTGATGGTTGGCAATGAGTACGAAATTTCCGTCCTTAGGGATATTTTCCTCTCCCTCAATAATAATCTCTGCTCCGGTAAATTTAAGAGCTCTAGCAAGAATCTTTGAGCCCTTTTCTGCGGCATAGGCATCTCCAACGGCTTCGCCCTGCTCTTCTCTTATCTTATCTGCTTTAAATGCATGTGGGTATCCGCCCAAAACTCCACCTATAAGCACTACATATGATATTATCGTTCTGAAAAACATATTAATCCTCCGAATTATTTAAATTCCAGTGTCTTCTCCATCTGCCCTTCTTTATATAAAGGGGATAGGTCGTTGCCGAGAACACCGGTGTAATTATCCATGTTGCCGCTATGCCTCTAAGCCCCAGCAGTGTAAAATGAGTCATTGCATATGCGACGGGTATCTTTACCGCATATTGTATAAACAGACTGTTCAACAGCACAAAGCCTGAGCTTCCGCTTCCCTTCAGGAAGCCCTGCGCCGGGTAAACTATGGCATACAGGAAATACATGAAGCAGGCAATTCTAAGATAACTAACCGCTATCTCTATTACTTCTGCATCATTTGTAAATATGCCTGCCAGCTTTCCGCAAAAGAAAAATATCGTTATAAACACGGCCAGCACATATATTGCGGCCATCTTTCTGCCTTCCGTTATGGCCGACAGCGCCCGTTTTTCTTTTCCTGCTCCCAAGTTCTGCGCCGAAAATGATGCCACCGCATCGTTTACCGCCGAGCAAGGCAATATTGCGAAACTGTCCAGCTTAACGGCGATACCATAGGCCGCCGCAGACGAAAGGCCGAAGGAATTAGCCATTCCTGTCATACAAAGGTTAGAGAAATGCACGCTAACCTGCTGTCCGGCACTTGGCAGGCCGTTGGCTATAAGCTCCAAGGCGATATTTTTCTCAAAGCACAAATCTCTTGGCGAAAACGTGACGACATGCTTTCTGCGCCTAAAGTACATTATGCCCATTATGAAGGAAAGCCCCTGAGATATAACCGTAGCAAAAGCCGCCCCGGCAACGTCCATTTTCATTATACCCATAAAAACATAATCCAATATTATATTGACAATGGTTGCCGCAAGTACAAAATACATTGAGCTTCTGGAATCGCCGAATCCCCTTTGCAGTGCGCATATCAGGTTATAGCCTATGGTAAATATCATTCCGCAGAAAACTATTCTCAAATATTTAAGCGCATAAGAGTAGGCCTCATCCGGTGTGGCAATCAGCCTGAGTATGGTCGGCGTCAAAAGAAACCCGAACACCGATATTACCACCGCCGCCGACATAAACAAAACTATGGCAGTATTTGCGGCTTTTTTCAGCACCTCTTCCCTATCGTGGGCAATGTATTTCGCAATTACAACGCTGACGCCTACGCCGAATCCTGATATGAACATAAGCATTACATTTATTACAGGTCCGCTGACGGAAACGCCGGTCATGCCTTCCGTTCCCATGAACCTTCCCGTAAAGTACATATCCACAGCGTTATAAAGCGCCTGCATAATATTAGAAATGATAAGCGGAAAAGCAAAGGCCAGCAAATGCCTATGGATACTACCCTCCGTCAAATCCTTTGATAAAGCCAATTAAACTGCCTCCCATTAGAAATCATCACGTTATATTATATAACTTCCTTCCATCTTAAGCAACAATAAAAAGCATTAAAAATCGCAGTTCGATTGACAAATAAATTTTTTGAATATATCATTGAGTTAATTTCATCTTTTGTAAAAAACGGAGGCATTATAATGGAAAATGACTATCTTATAAAGAAAAAGCCGCTCAATGCGCTTATTATATTTGTACTTCCAATCATAATAGGAAACCTATTTCAGCAGACCTACACAATGGCTGATTCTGCCATTGTCGGACGATTTGTTGGAGAGCAAGCCCTTGCGGCGGTCGGCGCATCCTATTCGCTGACTAACATTTTCATATGGGTTGCCATAGGCGGCGGCACGGGTGCCTCTGTCATTGTCAGCCAATATTTCGGAGCGAAGCGCTATCCCGAAATGAAGCTGGCTGCATACACCGCCCTGCTTTCATTTCTTATCATAAGCTTAATCGGCGCAGCTATAGGTCTTTTATTCGGCAGACAGATAATGGTTTGGCTCAACACTCCCGACGATGTACTGGACTTGGCCTCAACATATCTGAACATATATTTCATGGGACTGCCATTCCTTTTTATGTACAACGTGCTTTCGGCCATGTTCAATGCTCTTGGAAAGTCCAAAATACCGCTGTGTTTCCTTATTTTTTCATCGGTTTTCAACATAATACTTGACTATTATACCGTAACCGTATTGGAAATGGGCGTTGCCGGTGTTGCATGGGCGACACTGATTGCCCAAGGTATAGCCGCCGTATTATCATTTTTAGTATTCATGCGGCTTTTAAGAAAAATCGGCGGAAAGTCGAGCGGAATATTCAGCCCTGCGGAATTTTTCTCAATGGCAAAGATAGCACTGCCCTCTATTCTCCAGCAGTCAACTGTATCCATAGGCATGATGCTTGTACAGTCCGTTGTAAACAGTTTCGGCTCACTGGTAATAGCAGGATTTTC
Source organism: Clostridiales bacterium (assembly GCA_021202325.1). Lineage (GTDB taxonomy): Bacteria > Bacillota > Clostridia > Lachnospirales > Anaerotignaceae > Metalachnospira. The sequence continues at coordinate 16,180 of JAJQDF010000026.1, forward strand.
GGCAGCAATGAGGATAGACTCGTTATGCATAGTGCCCATGAGCAGCATGAGCAACGCCATGTCGTCCTACACCGCCCAAAACATAGGCGCCGGAGAATACGACCGAGTTGTAGAAGGCTACCATGCCGCCAACTGGGTAATTGTATTTTTTGCCGTCATAATATGCATTATACTTCAGCTTTTCAACGTGCAAATAATGACATTGTTCCTTGGTGAGGACGGAACCGCCGTTGCCATGCAAACCGGCTGCGACTATATCAGCTATATGGGCTGGTTCTTCTGCCTTATCGGCTTCAAAATGGCTGTGGATGGTCTTCTTAGAGGCGCCGGGGACATGAAAATGTTCACCATAGCCAATTTAGTGAATCTATCAATTCGAGTTATTCTCTCCATAACCCTTGCCCCCAAGGTTGGCGTAGCCATGGTATGGTATGCTGTCCCCATCGGCTGGGCCGCAAACTGGGTTATTTCCTACGCCGAATACAGAACCGGAAAGTGGCGGAAAATATACAAGTCTAATGAGGCCTAAACTCTTAAAACTATAAAAAGGAGTAATACATATGGAAAATTTATCTAAATTCTGCACCTGTGACGACTTAAACTGTCCCATGCACCCTACAAATCACGACAAGGGCTGTTCCCTCTGCATGGAAAAAAACCTGCGGAACGGCGTAATCCCCAACTGTTTCTTTAACCTCATCGGCGGCCATGAGGAAGGCACAGGGTATAAAATTAAAGATTTTGCAGAGACAGTAATGAAAAGAGAAAACCTTTAAAACCTTGAGGGTTTTACCCTCAAACACTAACATAAACTGCGTCTATATATACCTACCGGAAAACTGAGTTTTCCTTATACGTTTAAAATTTTTGTAACCTAATCTT
>JAJQDF010000172.1 GCA_021202325.1 Clostridiales bacterium
ATACTTAATTAGCTATAGATTGATGAAGGTGATTGCAATGGGTGCATATGAAAGCTTTGCTGCGGTATATGATATGTTCATGGATGACGTTGATTATGACGGCTGGGTGGAATATGTTGAAGAAATATGGAAAAAATTCAATATAAAGCCTGAAATAGTCTGCGAGCTTGGCTGCGGAACCGGTAATATTTCCCTGCGTTTGGCCAAAAAGGGCTACGACATGATAGGGATAGATAATTCTGCTGATATGCTTTCAGAGGCCAGGATGAAAGCAGAGGATTGTAAAAATATGCTTTTCCTGCTCCAGGATATGAGAGAATTTGAGCTGTACGGCACTGTCAATTCTATCATTTGCCTTTGCGACAGCCTCAATTATATTACTGAGGACGAGGACATGCAGAGGGTGTTTGACCTGGTAAATAACTACCTTCATCCCAATGGGCTGTTTGTTTTTGACCTGAACACCGAGTATAAATTCAAGGAAATTTATGCGGAAAATACATTTTCCGAGGTTGAGGACGACGCTGTTTATATTTGGGAGAACTATTATGACGAGGAAGAAAAGATAAATGAGTATTATATAAATTTTTTCCTCAAAAACTGCGAAGGAACATACGACAGAACCCAGGCGGAACACTACGAAAGGGCTTACAGCCTTGATGAAATAAAACAATTTATCGAAAAAAGCGGAATGAAATTCGAGGCGGCATATGATGCGTTTACATTCGAGCCTGTAAGAGAGGACAGCGAGCGCATTTATGTTGTTGCCAGAGAAGTGCTTAAGAAGGAGAAATAAACAATGGGTGATTATATACTGAGAGCCACAGCGGCCGATGACTGCATAAGGGCGTTTGCGGCTACAACAAAGGAAACTGTTCAGAAGGCAAGAGAGCTTCACAATACTACGCCTGTGGCTTCTGCGGCTTTGGGAAGACTTCTGACAGCCGGAGCAATGATGGGTGTTATGCTTAAGAGCGATGACGACCTTATAACACTACAGATAAAGGGCGACGGTCCTCTTGAGGGAGAGCTTGTTACTGCCGACTGCAAGGGCAGAGTAAAGGGATATGTTTTTAATCCTAATGTTGATATACCGCCGAAATCCCCGACAAAGCTGGATGTTGGCGGCGCTGTGGGAAAGGGCTTTTTGACTGTTATAAAGGATCTTGGACTTAAGGAGCCCTATGTGGGCAAGACTGAGCTTATATCAGGAGAAATAGCAGAGGATATAGCTTATTACTACGCCAAGAGTGAGCAGGTGGCATCGGCGGTTTCGCTGGGTGTACTTGTGGATATGGATACTTCCATTCTTCAGGCAGGCGGCTTTATAATACAGGTAATGCCCGGAATTACAGAGGAAATAATAACAAAGCTTGAAAACAGAATAAATGTTATACCTTATATTACGGAGCTTCTTTCCATGGGAGATACTCCCGAGAGCATACTGAACCTTATACTGGGCGATTTGGATCTTAAGATTATCGACAAAATTCCCTGTGAGTATTACTGCGGATGCTCCAAGGAAAGGGTGGAGAAGGCACTCATTGCCATCGGTAAGGATGATCTGACAACACTTATAGAGGAGGATGGCAAGGCCGAGCTTTCATGCCATTTCTGCAATAAGGTGTATAATTTTGATGAGGCGGACTTAAGACGGCTTCTTAAAGAAGCCAGCAAATAACGACCATCGGAGGTGTGCCAATGAAGGGTGGTTTTGCTTTAGCGGCTAAGGCCGTTATAATAAAAAACGACAAAGCGCTTATTCTGAGACGAAGCGAAAAGGAAATGAAGGGCAGCTATCTCAATAAATATGAGCCTTGGGACCTTCCGGGAGGCAGTATCCGCTTCCATGAGAATTGTACCGAGGGGCTCTTGAGGGAGATAGGCGAGGAAACATCGTTTAAGGTTAAAATAATAAAGCCCATACGCATATTTGATGTTGTTAAAAATCAGGTGCATATGACCATAGTGACATATATGTGCCTATACCGGTCGGGAGGGGTGTACTTAAGCGAAGAGCATGACAAATATTACTGGCTGACATTGAAAGAGGCCGAGGATATGAGACTGCCGAAATGGATAATTAAAGATATAAAACTTGCTATGAACGAGCTGAAATGAGTCGGAATTCCAATGAATTTCGACTTAATTTTATGTAAAGGAATATTTGGTAAGTCTAATAATTTTTTTATTAGTAATTACTAATCATTTTCTCAGTATTGACTTAATCAGTCCCTTTTTGTAGAATATACCCATTAATAAAGACATACGGAGGTAATACTAATGGATTCAAATAAACAAACGTTCAGCGGAAGCATGGATTATGTCGCTTCCGAGGACCTTATGAGAGCAGTAAATATAGCTGTGGCTCTTGAGAAGCCTCTTCTTATAAAGGGTGAGCCGGGAACAGGCAAGACCATGCTTGCCCAGTCAGTTTCCAAGGCACTTGGAAAAGAGCTTATTATATGGAATATAAAATCAACCACAAAGGCGCAGGACGGTCTCTATGTTTATGACGTTGTACAGAGACTTTATGATAGCCAATTCGGCGGCGAGGGAGTAGACAACATCAAAAAGTACGTTAAGCTTGGAAAGCTAGGAGATGCGTTCAGCTCTGATGAGCAGGTAATTCTTCTCATTGATGAAATAGACAAGGCAGATTTGGAGTTCCCCAATGACCTGCTTTGGGAGCTGGACAAAATGGAATTCTATATTCCTGAGACAGGCGAGACAATAAAGGCTAAAAAGCGCCCCATAGTTATAATAACATCAAATGCAGAGAAAGAGCTTCCTGATGCGTTTTTGAGACGCTGTATTTTCCACTATATCGAGTTCCCCAATGAAGAGCTTATGAAGGAGATTATAAGGGTTCATTATCCTAACCTTGAACAGAACATAATAGACCAGGCAATAGCCGCCTTCTATTATGTAAGAAGCCTCAGAGATATTCAGAAAAAGCCCAGCACATCGGAAATAATCGACTGGATACAGGCACTTACTATAAGCGGCATTCCCGTTAACAAGATAACCAAGGAAATTCCCTTTGCTGGAGTTATATTGAAAAAGAATGAGGATTTGGATGCTTTGAACATGGCAAAGAAGAGGGCAACATACCCGTTCAAATAATTGGGGTGAGAACATGTTTGATTCATTTTTATATTTGCTTAGGGCAAAGGGGTTAAGTGTATCGCTGAACGAATGGCTTGCGCTGAATGAGGCTCTGGACAAAGGACTGGCGTATTCCGGCTTTACTAATTTTTATTATCTTTGCCGCTCTGTCCTCATAAAGAGTGAAACGGATTTTGATAAGTTCGACGGAGCTTTTTTGGAGTTTTTCAAAGATATTGATTTTCTTAATGACATTCCGAAGGAGCTTATGGACTGGCTCAACAATCCCAAGGATACGCCGGGAAACTACGACGAGGAGATAGCCAAACAAAATATGGCGCTGGAATATAAAAGGATAGAGGAAATGCTTAAGGAGCGCCTTGCCGAGCAGGACGGCGAGCATAACGGCGGAAAGTACTGGGTAGGCTCCGGAGGCATGTCGGTGTTCGGAAACAACGGAAACAGTCCAAAGGGCATACGCGTGGGCGGCGAAAGTGTTCACAAAAGGGCATTCAGAG
>JAJQDF010000154.1 GCA_021202325.1 Clostridiales bacterium
GAATTACTATAATAATATCACAAACCCGGGCTAAAATATCGAAAATGGCTATTTTTAAGAAATTTTTAATTATTAAGAAGCGTCTTCAAAATACAGTTCAGAACAGCAATGCAGAGTGCGTAACAGCTTATTTTATGTCTTTGTAAAATTAAAAAGGCGGTCTAAAACCGACCGCCGAATAATAATTCAATCTTTTTTATCAATCAAGCTTTCCATAAACCATGGAGGTTGCAGTACTCATAAGCTACTACAAACTCATCGTCTTCAGCAATGGCAAATACAGCCTTAGGCTCTTCGCCGGGGTTAAGATATTTAATCTGGCTGCCCTGCTTTGTTTCGATGGCGATAAATTTGATTGAATGCTCCTCAAGCATAGGATGAGCTACAGAGCCAACGCAAACAGTAACTTTGTTTCCGTCTCTTTCAACAACGGGAACGTGTTTTTCTAAAGCTGCATCTATTGTACCGGGTACAAGCTCCTGCATTTTTTCTCCGCAGCACATAACGGGAACACCTTTGTTCTCAACATAAGTGATAATATTTTTACAATGACTACATTGATAGAATTTCATAACATCGGCCTCCTTTTTTAAGTATTTGAAAATATCTATTGTTGGTTATAAGCTAATTCTTAATAGTTTTCTTTTCTAACCTCGAAATATGCCTTCGGATGAGCGCATACAGGACAGATTTCGGGAGCCTTTTTGCCGATAACGATATGTCCGCAGTTTCTGCATTCCCACATAGTCTCGCCGCTCTTTTCAAATACAGCTTGGATTTCAACGTTGTTCAAAAGCTTTCTGTATCTTTCCTCATGTGTTTTCTCGATTGCGCCAACCATACGGAACTTAGCTGCAAGAGCTGTGAAGCCTTCTTCTTCGGCGTCCTTGGCAAATCTGTCGTACATGTCTGTCCACTCGTAGTTTTCGCCTTCAGCGGCTGCAAGAAGGTTAGCTGCTGTATCGCCGATTCCGCCGAGCTCCTTGAACCACATCTTAGCATGTTCCTTTTCGTTGTCGGCTGTCTGCTGGAAAATAGCTGCTATCTGCTCATAGCCTTCCTTTTTGGCCGTGCTGGCGAAATATGTATATTTATTTCTTGCTTGGCTTTCCCCTGCAAATGCTTCCATAAGGTTTTTTTCTGTTTTTGATCCTTTAAGTTCCATAGTTTTTACCTCCTTATAGTTGAAATATTATCTTTATGGTCGTATTATAACACACTTAAAATAAAATGTCCAGTAGTTTTTAATAATTTTTAAATAATAATTATTATTAATTATAATTGCTTAGTTGTCATAGCTCTTTATAAATGCTTCAACCTCCCCAGGACTCGGCATAACTCTAAGCGCTCCCTTTCTTGCAGTAACAATAGATGCGGCCGCATTGGCAAACATAAGCATATCCTCAAGCTCATCCTTAGTATACTTCCTCCAGCCGTTTTTAAGCACATAGTGCAGTACACAGCCGCAAAATGTATCTCCGGCGCCGGTTGCATCTATTGTACCGGGATTAATGTATGCCGGACAAAATGCTCTTACTCCATCCATAAAAGCCAGACTTCCTGCGCTTCCCAGCGACACCAGTATAAGCGGTATTCCAAAGCACTCCTTGAGTATCGCCGCTCCCCTATCAAAATCCTTCTCGCCGGTGAACCACTGTATTTCATTATCGGATATTTTAAGTATTTGGCAATGCTCCATGCCGTAGGCAGTTTGCCGTCTTGCATTCTCCATGCAGTCCCATAGGTTTTCTCTGATATTAGGATCAAAGGACAGTATAGCCCCTGATTTTTCTGCAATTTCAATGGCCTTTTTTGTAGCCTGTCTGCATTTTTCATGAGTCATAGACAGCGTTCCGAAATGAAATATTTTGCTTCCTGCTATAAGCTCTTCGTCAATATCGGCTTCGCAAAGCTTCATATCTGCTCCGGGATTTCTATAAAACGAAAACTCCCGCTCTCCTCCGGGCAGAGTATACACAAAAGCCAATGTTGTGTTTGTTTCATTGTCTCTTTTAAGCCCTGCCGAATCTATACCGGCCTCTTCGATGGCGGTTTTTAGCCTATCTCCGAACATATCATTGCCTACCTTACCTATAAAAGCGGTTTTGTGTCCCAATTTGCTCAGCATTGCCAGTACGTTGCATGGCGCTCCGCCGGGATTAGCCTCCAATAAAGGATTCCCTTGGGGACTGACTCCATTTTCGGTAAAATCAATCAAAAGCTCACCTAAGGCCGTTGCATCATATCTTTTCATATATGTCACTCCAATTAATAATTCACTGTCATATACTAATAATATATCAAAAAAGTGTATTTTCATCAATCAGTAACCTACTATCATATAATAGTGTACAGTTAAATTTTTCATTGATTTTTTCCGGCAATATGTTATACTTTTCAGAATACAGTAATTCGGAGGTTTTTTAAGTGCAGAACTGGCTTATAAAAAAATTAATAAAAGACAGTGACAATATTCAGGATTTGAATGTTCGAGCGGCCTATGGCAAGCTTTCCGGAAAGGTCGGCATATTTTGCAATGTCGTTCTTTTCATCGGAAAATTCCTCGCAGGCACAATATCGGGAAGCGTATCCATTACCGCCGATGCGGTAAACAACCTCTCCGATGCCGCTTCAAGCATAGTCAGTCTTGTGGGCTTCAAGCTTGCAGAGCGTCCTGCCGATGAGGAACACCCCTACGGCCACGCCAGATTTGAATATTTATCCGGGCTTACGGTAGCCGTAATGATAATTGTTATCGGCATTGAGCTTTTTAAAACAGGGCTTGACAAGGTTCTTAACCCTTCGCCAGTCGATTTCAGCCTACTTACAATCACAGTGCTTATAATATCCATACTTGTAAAGCTGTGGATGGCCGTATTCAACCGCAGTCTCGGAAAAAAGATTAATTCATCAACACTGGAGGCCACTGCCGCCGACAGCCGAAACGATGTTATTTCCACCGGTGCTGTGCTTGCGGCGGCTGTTATCTCCGAATATTTTGATATTCAGCTGGACGGATATATGGGTATCGCCGTAGCTGTGTTTGTTCTTATAAGCGGCATAGGCCTTGTGAGAGAAACACTGGATCCTCTGTTGGGCAAAGCTCCTGATCCTGCCCTTGTGGACTATATTCGTAAAAAAATATTGAGCTATGACGGAGTTCTCGGAACCCATGACTTAATGGTGCATGACTACGGTCCCGGCAGACAGTTTGCCAGCGTTCATGTGGAAATGGCCGCCGAAGAAGATGTATTAAAAAGCCATGATGTAATTGATGACATCGAAAGGGACTTCCTGAACCAGGATAAAATAAATCTCATTGTGCATTATGATCCCATAGTCACAGAAGGCAATGGAATAGACGATTTGAGGGGCTGGCTCATGGAACAGGTAAAGTCCATAGACAGAAGGCTCAGCATACACGACCTGCGTGTGGTAAAGGGAAATACCAAAACCAAGCTTGTATTCGACTGCGTAAAGCCTGCATTTTTTCATCTGAGCGAAACCGAGCTGAAAAACCAAATTTGCGAGCTTGTCAGTAAAAAATATCCGCTGTATTATTGCGTTATTACCATAGACACCAGCTATGCCGCAATGCCCCACAGTCAGGATTAAATAT
>JAJQDF010000128.1 GCA_021202325.1 Clostridiales bacterium
GCTAGCAATAATCATAATTGAGTTATTTAAATTAGTGTTTTTAATTATATTTATCTCCTTTCAAATATTCGTTAAACTAAAAAAAGCGGCCGCATGTTATGCGGCCGCCTGAAATCAATTACTAATTTCAGATATTGCAGACATAACACGCAAGAAAATTAACCATAGACATCATCATGCTACGGCCGCACATCATCATTGTATTGTTTAAACTAATGTTTTTCATGAGTGTTATCTCCTTTTTTACAAATTCGTTAATCAAATTTTTTAACTTGTGGAACATAATACTCCGGCAAAATCCATTTGTCAACAGTTTTTTTGAAAAAAATTTTACTGCGGCTGAAATTTTTTTATATCATCCTCGGTGTCAAAATCGAGAAAAGGCTTGATATCATCAAATAAAACCCCACAAATATCATCTTTATGAGCCATATAAACTTTTTTTCCACCGACATCGCCATGGAGAGCCATAAGCTCCTTGCTGTAATGTAAAGGAAATATAACAGGATTTTTGTACATTCCATCGCAAACAGGAACTATTATATTATTATTAGCCTCAAAGGCTTCGATGAGCTCCTTAATTACAGCTTTAGTTATAAAGGGCTGATCTGCAGTAAAAAACATAATACCGTCAGAATTTTGCGCTTCTTCCGTTCCAAGCCTAACCGAAACAGAAATCCCTTCTTCCGGAGAACTATTTCTGACTACAGTTAAATCCTTGCAGTAGTCGGCAATTTCGTCATAGGCAGTCGTAACAATAATTTTTGAAAAACCGCATTCCTTTACCGCATCCACAGTATATTCAAATAATCTGTGTCCCTTAAATTCCATTAAAAGCTTATTTTTGCCCATTCTGCGGCTTAATCCGGAGCACATAATTACAGCACATATATTCATCGTCTTATATATTTTCCTTTGCTTCCCAAATAATCTCCGTTTTTAACTGCCAGCTCTCCGCCAAGATAAACTCTAAGTATTCTGCCCTTAGTCTCTGTGCCGAAATAAACGCTGTCTTTCTCCTTAACTACGCCCTTTGTAATGTCATCAAAAACAACTATGTCGGCATCGGCTCCGGGCATGAGAGTTCCCTTTTTGGGAAACATATTGTAGACTTTGGCTACGTTTGATGTAAATTTGGGAATTATCCTATCGCCGAACATTGTATACATATTCAGGAAAGAATATTTTATTCCGCCTATGCCCATTGGTATTTCGCTTGTATATTTATGCATTTTCATATCACCAGTGAAAGGACAATGATCTGTTCCTATAGTCGATATATAATCAATATTATTGCAAAGTAGTTCCCTCTCCTCCTCGGGACGAAGAGGCGGTGTCATTGTATACAGATAGCCGTTTCGCTTATTGTAAAGCGAGCTGTTGAGCATAAAATAATGGGGGCAGCTCTCCATAATTATGCTGCCGTTATCCAGCTCCCTTCTATATTCTCTTACAATCATATCTGCCGTTGTGCCGGCACTTACGTGAACAATATAGAGGTTTCCGCCGGTGGTTTTTGCCATTTGTGCAAGCTTAAGCACTTCCGTTGTCTCGCAAAGTGTATCTCTGCTCTTTTCGTGGTTCTTAACCGGTATTTCCAAGCCATAGTCAACTAACTCATCATTTTCGGCATGGATAAGTATTCGGGCATTGTACCCCTTTGACTGGGCGAGCAGCTCTTTTATATAGTAATCCTTTGTTTGTCTATCAGTATTAGAATATGTTGTAAAGAGCTTAATTGAAGATATTCCGTATTTCATGCCTTCTCTTATCATATCCTTAGCGGAATCCTTGGGATTAGCTAAGCATCCATGGAAAGCGTAGTCAGAGGCAGAGTTTGCGGTAAGTGCGCTTCTTTCCTCAAAGGCGGCCTTATATTCTCCCTTTGTTTTTATAGGATCCAGAAAGTCAATGTATGTTGTTACACCGCCCAAAAGGCCGTTAATTGAGCCGCTTTCGAAATCATCGGTGGATGTATTTCCGGCAACCGTAAGAGCAAAATGAACATGGGGATCTATAAATCCGGGTAAAACCTTTGCCCCGTCCACATTTTCAATTCTGGTGCATTTTATTTTTTCCTTTGTGACAGCCGCTATTTTTCCGTCCTTCACATAGAGATTGGCATTTATAAATCCTATATCCGTATAAATTCTGCCGTTGATAATGCCTAAATCAAACATACAGTGTCCTCCTCCCCGTAAAGCCTGCTATAATCAATTAGAAGATTTTATTTCCTGCAACATATTTGGCTATAATATTATGCTTATTTCCAAGATAAATCGTTCTTTCGAGTCTGTCTCTGAGCTTAAAGTCTATTGTCGTCTTTATTGTGCTGTCATCAAGTACAAGGGCGTCAAATTCGTATCCCTCATCGAATGAGCCTACCTTGCCGAAGAATTCTCCGCCGCCTATTGTTGCCATATAGAATATGTTTTCAAGTGTCAGAGGTTTGTATTTCTGGTCAATATATCTCCAGTAAATCTTGGAGCACTGGGCGGCAAGTATCATGGCTCTTGGTATAGAGAGCGTAGTTCCGCCGGAAACATCAGAGCCGAGGCCTATTTTAATTCCTTCATGCAGCATTCTTGATGCCGGAGAAATACCTGAAGCTATATTTATGTTAGATTCGGGACAATGAGCCGCAAAAACGCCCTTGTTTTTCATGATGTCCATTTCTTCTTCTGTCATATGAACACAGTGAGCCATTATTGTCTTGCTGTTCATTAAGCCATATGTGTCATAGGCATTGCCATATGAGCTTGACCAAGGGCATAACTCCTTTACCCATGCTATCTCGGAAGGATTCTCCGAAAGATGCGACTGAACCGGCAAGTCATATTTATTCATTATTTCTGCAAGTCCATACATCACCTCATCTGTACATGAAGGTATAAATCTCGGTGTCAATATTGGCTTGGTATTTTTAAACTGAGCGGCAAGATGAACAAATCTTTCGGTTTCCTTCAATGACTCCTCAGCTGACTTTTCGCAGAGATATTCAGGGCTGTTTCTATTCATATTAACTTTGCCGACCATTGTTTTGAGGCCGCTTTTTTCCAAAAGATCCATAAGTACTATGGAAGCGTCCGTATGCATTGTTCCGAATATACAAGCCCTTGTTGTAAAGCCGGTTTTCATGTCATCTACAAACATACTGTATGACTTTTTGGCATAGTTTACATCAAAAAACTTAGATTCTTCCGGGAATGCATGAAGCTCAAGCCACTCCAAAAGCTCGCAGTCCATTCCCACACTTCTGAAAGCATACTGGGGTGCATGGACATGCAAATCCGTAAATCCCGGTATAATAAGCTTGTTACCGCAATCTATCATTTCATATTCAGCATATTCGCCCGGCAAAACGCTGTATATGCCTGCGCTTATACCGTCTTGGCATACGGCATAGCCGTTTTCTATAATGTTCAGTTCATCCGCATTTTTTGAATATATTATATTTCCGTGCAGTACAAAATTGTTCATAATATCAACTCCAATTCGCATTTCTTCAATATAATAATATAACTTTTTTTAATGAATAGCAATAAATATGTTTCTTAGGATGTAAAAAATCTAATTTTTTTTTAGATATTCTAAAAAATA
>JAJQDF010000143.1 GCA_021202325.1 Clostridiales bacterium
CAACAATTAAAGAAAAAATCGGGCAAAATGCCAGATTTTACCCAATTCGAAAGCTTCAATAGATGAGGCTTTATTTTTTTGCTTGTCACAAAATACTGATTTTGTGGACGGAAACGTGTATTTGCGAAGGGAGGAAACCATTTGACAGAATAGTCAATGATAAAAGCATGAACGGCAAAGAAAAAATTAGTCTTACACCGGAACTGGTAGAGGATTTTTTGGAATACCTCAAACAGAACGGCAGGACAAGCGGGACACTCATAAAGTACAAAAGGGATTTGAAAAGACTATACGAATTCCTCGAAGATGATAAAACACTGGATTCCGATACACTTCAAAATTGGCGTGAAAGCATGACCAATCAGAAATTGAATATCGGAACAGTGAATGCAAGAATGTCAACGGCCAATAACTTCATGCGGTTTATCGGCAAAAACGGCTGGCAGACCAAGAGACTTAAGAACCATGGGGAAAACAATGATAATTCTGCCGGACTCACAAGAGAAGAATACCTAAGGCTGCTGTCGGCAGCAAAGCGTTTAAATAAGGAAAGAACTTATTTCCTAGTCAAGACGATTTGCGGAGTAGGACTCAAAGTCGGGGAGATTCCTCAGCTGACAGTGGAAATGCTTAAAAATGGTGAGGGAATAATTACAACGGTTGGAGGTAAAAGAAAAATCTATATTCCTTCCATACTTGCAAATGAACTTATCGAGTATACAGCGCGCAAAGGTATTTCCGAAGGTTCCGTATTCATAACAAGAAGCGGAAAAGAGCTTGGCAGAGTAAATATTCACAATGAGATAAAGGATCTGGCTGCGGAAGCCGATGTCGATGAGGAAAAATGCAGTCCCAGCAATTTATGGAAACTGCATTTGAGTACTAAAAAAGAAATAGAAGACCGTCTGGAGATGTATGCCAGACAAACCTATGAACAGATACTGCAAACAGAGCAGATAGTTAGTTCATGGGCAAGCTAAAAGAAAGGAGAGAGATCTTAATGAAGAGAAAGAAGATACTGTCATTGCTGGTATCATTGGCAATGGCATTGTCAATGCTGCCGACAGTGGCATTTGCGGCAGATGCAGATGTAAGTACAGAACAAGAGTTACTTGACGCTATTGATACTGCAGAAGATGAAGATACCATTACTTTGAGTAATGATATTGATTTAAGTGAAACACTTACAATCGATGCTGACAAGAATATAACAATTGACCTTGCTGGTCATGCAATTACTGGAGCAGGGGATAGCCGTGTTATTACTGTTGATGGTGAACTTACCCTGGAAGACAGTGGTAGTACTGGTACAATCACCGGAGGCAGTGCAAGCAACGGCGGTGGTGTATATGTAACAGGAACATTCACTATGAACGGCGGTACAATAACCGGAAACACTGCAATATATGGCGGCGGTGTTTATGTTTACGGTAGCGATGCTGTGTTTAATATGAATGGTGGTATAATCACAAACAACACAGCTGAGGACACAGAAAAAACCACAAATGGTGGTGGCATATACATAAATAAAGGCACTGTTATTATGACTGATGGTGAAATATCAGAAAATACTGCAGATAGTGGTGCTGGTGTATGCATAGGTTCTGGTGCAACATTTACTATGAGTGGTGGAAGTATCGAAAGCAATACTGCTACAACTGGTGGAGCTGTGTTAGTAATCGGTACTTTTGAAATGAGCGGTGGTACTATTACTGGTAACGAAGCTGCAAATTGCGGTGGAGTTTATATTAATAATGGTACATTTGACCTGAACGGCGGAGAAATTTCCGGAAATATTTCGACAGGTAAAAATAGTGCAGGAATAGTAATGTACAACAGTTCAGAATTAAACATTTCTGGCAAACCTGTTGTAACTGGCAACTTAAATGGCAATAACGTAGAAGAAAATGTTTATTTAGCTGATGGACAGTACATTACCCTTGTTGGTGAACTTGAATCCGAAGCATCTATAGGAGTAACAACACAGATACTGCCGACATCAGGTGAGCCTGTACAGATTACGACTACTGAGGATGGAACAGAATACTATGCAACTGCTGCCCAGTATTTCATTCCGGATGCAGAGGGAGTACTCTCATATGCAAACTCTGAAGGTTATGTTGAATTTGTTGCATCAGAAGGATATCACACTGTAACATTTATTCTCGAAAATGCAACTACAGAGGATGGAATATACTATGCAGTATTCGAGATAGGCAGTGATGGATATACAGCAACAATTATACCCGATACCGGATATGAACTTCCTGCTACCATAATTGTTGAAGGTGGCGGAAGCGGAACATGCGATATTAATGGTACTTATGGAAGCATATCTTATAATGACGATGGAACAATCACCGTCAAAGGACATAGTGCAGATGGAGTTACAGGAAAGGACTATGTAATAAAATTAACAGCAGAAGAAAAAGAGATTACTTATACAGTAACTTTTAACTATGATGAAGATGCTTATACTGTAACATTACCTGATTCAAGTGTTATAGAATCTGGTTCAACTGTAACCTATGTCGTAGGAGAAACCTGTGAAGTAACAGTTGCACCATTAACAGAAGAATATGAACTTCCTGATGAGATTACTATTTTTGCTGAAGCTACAGGATATTGCGAAAAAGGTTCAACATATGCCAGCAATCAGGTAGAATATACAGACGAAGGAGTAATTAAAATCACAGGAGTTACTTGGACTAACGATAATACAGATGGAAAAGACTACATAATTACAATCGGAACACAAGTAGCTGAAGAAGAAACCTATGATATAACTGTTGAAGGTTCTGAAAATGTCAGCACAGATCCGGCAGATGCTGCCGCAGCTGATACAGAAGTAACAGTTACACCTGAAGACGGATATATTATAACAGAGATTGCTGTAGAAGATGAAAATGGAAATGATGTACTGTATGAAGAGAACGAAGACGGAACATATACATTCACAATGCCTGAATCTGCTGTAGTCGTAACAGTAGAGACAGCGGTTGCTTATACAATAACATTTGAGCTTAAAAATGTAACTATAGATCCCGAAGATTTAACAGTTACATGTGCAGTAGGAGACACATATACAGTAAAAGTTACACCTGATGAAGGATATACTCTTCCTGACTACATCACTATAGATGCACAGTCAACAGGAACATGCAACATAGGAGAAACATATCCCAGCAGCTCAACCCAGGTAGAATATACCACAGATGGAGAAATCATTATCACTGGTATTGTAAGAACTGATGATGAGACTGTTGGTAAGAATTACACTATTACAATCTCAGCAGTAAAAGAAGTTAGTGAAGAGCCTGCGATTGCAGCTGCAGGATTTGAAGCTGATAGCGAAGCAGCTAATACTGCTATAACAAATGCAGTCCATGAGTATGTTAATGAGAGTGCTACATGGGATGAAGACGCAGCAGATAACACAATATATGTGCTGTTGACTGGCCTTGAAGCAGGCGAGAGTTATACAGTTTCTGTTGTTAACAGTGAAGGTGAAACACTTGATAATGGCTAGCGTAAAGTTTTTGTAGGAAAAATAAATAGATAAAATAAGAAAGCACCAA
>JAJQDF010000073.1 GCA_021202325.1 Clostridiales bacterium
CATTGATAATATACGGAGGTGGAATTATGACCAATAGAAAAATATTGAAATTTGGGGCATTGCTTTTGGCAGTATCAATGATGCCGGTCAGCGCCTATGCGGACGATGCAAGTTGGTACATGGAAGGCACAGGTGAAATAACGAAGGCCAATGAAAGCGTAAATACAAATCCATGGAATCAAGCATCCATAGCTGTCGGCGGAGCAAACGGAACTGTAGAGCTGGTCACTGTTTGGGGCGGAGTTATTGCGAATCTTGATGCGCCGCTTTATAAGCTGTCCGACGGCTACTCCGATAAAATAATAGAAAAGGACGGAGTATGGGGAGTAGAAAGAAACGTCACTGCAGTTGTGTTCGATGGAAGCGAGGACTGGGAAGTTTATAAGCAGGCCGGCTATCAGAACAGCAATACTATTATATTTACATGCACGGCCGCGGAGGACTACGCCATACAAAACGGCATAAGCACCCATTTTGACGTGGTACTGGACAGCGAGCAGAAAAACAGAGTATATGACGGCATATCCTTCGGCAGGGAGCAGGGCACCATATTGATGCGCTTTATGAAGGTAAGAGGAGTCAACAGCGCAGAAAGCCTGAAAAGCTATTTAAAGGGACAGTATGATGTAGGCAATCCCGTTACACTGCTTTATCCGGCGGTGGAAACTACATTTGTTCCCTTTGATGACGAAGTGCAGGATAAGCTTAAAAATACCGAAGTAATGGGCTATAGGGACAGCGGCTCGCTGAGATTCGGACAGGATGACATTGAGCTTTCAACGGAAATTTTTATTAATGAAAATACAGGAAACGACGACATTGACAGATTTTTATGCGGTGTCAGCGATATAAGAATACTCAATGCCGATGAAGATGAAAAATATTTCATAGAGGGAATATATCCCACCGAGGATGGGGTAACAGTCGAGGCCGAGAGCCTTTCCGGAGAGGTTTACAGCGGCACGCTTTATTATAATGAGCAGGATTTCCTCACATCACAGCTGACAGAGCTTGCACTTAAGGGTGAAGATGATACAGAAATAAGACTGAGGATTAACCTCTATGAGGTAAAGGTTCCAAGCAGTACCGTGAACGGATTTACCTATGATGAAACCGGCATGACAGAGGACTGCATTAAATCTGCGGCGCTTGTTCTTCCGGAATATATTTGCATAGCAGAAAACATGAAAACACCGTTTTATGCGGAAAACAGCCTTATATATGACAACAGTACGGAAGTAGAGATAGCCGGAAGCGTAGATGAAAACGGTGCATATTTGACCGTAACTGCCGGAGAGCTTGAAGAAACCGTGGAAATAATAACACCGGCGGAAAGCAGAGAACGCATAAATATTATGTTCCTTGGTGACAGCCTAATCAATCAGGACTATTATACAGAGGCGGTTGCCGAACTCTTTGAGGATGACAGCATAAAGCTTTCATTCATAGGAACCCGCGGAAGCGGAGATGAAAAGCATGAAGGCCGAGGCGGATGGTCGGCATATGATTACTGCAATTCATCGTCAAAATACGGATATTCCAATCCGTTTTTGAATGACGGCGAGTTTGATTTTGAGTATTACATGTATACCAATGACTTTGACGGCGTGGACATAATTGTGCTCAATCTTGGAATAAATGACCTGAATCTTCTGGAACATAACGGCCATGACGAAATAATAGGATATTTTAACGAAATTATAGACAGCATACACGATTATGACGAAAATATAAAAGTGCTTGTAAATATCCCTACATTGACATATAACAGCGAGGAGAACGAAGCCTACAGATATGACAGACTTGCTTTTGCGCAGACACTTTATGACAGCCTTGGCGGTAAAGAAGATGAGGGAATAATACTTGTTCCTCTTTATCTGAGTGTAGATCCCAGAATGAGTTACAAGTACACTGAACCGGTAATTGACGAGTTCAATCAGGATTACGGAATGTTGGTTACGGACGCAACACATCCAAGCATTGCAGGCTATAGGCAGATGGCTGAAATGACCTACAGCTACATAAAATTAGCTGCAGCAATGAAATAATCGGCGCTGTTTTGTAGTTAATTAATGAACCCACAGCGTAAATTGGACCTACAATTTATACATTATATACGATTTGCTATATACAATATTTGGTTGTTTGTAAAAAAGTACTGTACAAATCATTGGCAATATGGTAAAAATTAAGTAAGATATAATGTGAATACTATAAATTTTGAAGGGAGAAAAATCATGGAATACAATATGGAGTCGAACAACAGATACCTTGGTATATATAAGGCAAAGCTGAGAACAGCTGAAGAAATAGCCGAATATATTGAAGATGATTTTGTATGTACCTGCCCCACATGTATGGCAGAGCCCAAAACAATAGTTCACGCCATTGGTGAGCGTGCAAGAAGAGATGAGATTAATAACGTTCAGCACCACAGCGTACTTTCACCTGGAGGCGGAGATTATCTTGATCCCGAGCTTGCCGGAAAATACTATCATGTATCATGGTTCACAACAGCTGCTTCAAGAGCCGGTGTCCAGGAAGGCCGTTTTGACTTCATGCCTGCTCACTATAGCCAGATTCCTTGGTTCTGGAGAGAAAAAGTGCCCAAGCTGGATGTCTTCTATGCTACTGTTTCTCCTATGGATAAGCATGGCTTCTTCTCATTCGGACTTGTTGCCGCTGAGACACTTGCACAGCTTGAGAGAGCTAAATATGTTTTCCT
This sequence comes from Clostridiales bacterium, assembly GCA_021202325.1. Classification (GTDB taxonomy): domain Bacteria; phylum Bacillota; class Clostridia; order Lachnospirales; family Anaerotignaceae; genus Metalachnospira. The sequence continues at coordinate 2,726 of JAJQDF010000073.1, forward strand.
TGAGGTAAACGACCAGGTGCCCAGAGTTATGGGAACTCACGTTGTACATGTTTCACAGGTTACTGCTCTTTGCGAAAGCTCATACCCCATGCCTACTCTTGAGGAGCTTCCTCTTTCGGAAAACAGCAAGAGAATGGGTGCTATGATTGCTGAAATGATTCCCGACGGAGCAACAATACAGTTTGGTATCGGTGAAGTCCCCAATGCCGTTGGTAAGCTTCTTCTTGAGAAAAAGGATCTCGGAATCCACACAGAGATGTTCACAGACTCAATGGTTGACCTTATTGAGGCCGGGGCCGTTACAAATATGAAAAAGAACATAAACGTAGGTAAAACTATTGCCGCATTCTGCTGGGGTTCACAGAGAATGTACAATTTCCTTGACGACAACCGTTCGGTAGAGCTCCACGGAGTTGATTATGTAAATGATCCATATACTATCGGTAAGCTTGATAACTTTGTTTCTATAAATGCCGGACTTGAGATTGACCTTCTCGGACAGGTTTGCTCAGAGTCAATCGGATATAAGAACTATAGCGGAACCGGCGGACAGCTTGACTTCGTAAGAGGAACAGCTATTTCAAAGGGCGGAAAGAGCTTTATCGCTATGAATTCCACAGCCAAGGGCGGCACAATCTCCAAGATTAAGCCTATCCTTACACCCGGAGCTGCCGTAACTACAACAAAGAACGACGTTGATAACGTTGTTACAGAGTATGGTATTGCCCGCCTGAGAGGAAAGACAGCCGGACAGAGAGCAAAGGCACTCATTGAGATTGCTCATCCTAAATTCAGAGATGAACTCTTATTTGAGGCAAGAAAGATGAACCTTATGGTATAACAG
>JAJQDF010000229.1 GCA_021202325.1 Clostridiales bacterium
ATTATCATTTCTTATGTCAGTTTTTTGAGTTTACACAAAACTTGAAACGGTCTCAGCTAACCGAGTAAAATAGGCCTCCCGTGATTTATAATTATCATAGGAGGCCTGTTTTTTGCTGTTAATTATCAGTATTCTATGGCGTAGTTATAGGAATCAATCATAGTGCTGAGGGATGAATCGAACTTCCATATTGTTCCGTCATCTTCGTTATAATCCTCAATTGGAGTCTGGCTCTGTACACGCTCGATTATTTCTTCCAATGCTTCAAGGTTTTCTTCAACGGCATCTTTAAATTCATCGATATAAGGGTTATCCGTGCTGAAGCCGTCGTTTGCAACCTTGGCATCATCATCTAAATTGTTTATGCAGGTTTCCACTTCCGCCGCATACTGCTCATAGAGCGGCTGGATGTCTGTAATATCCAATTCAAGAATATTTTCATCATAAACATCCTGATTGTATATTGCCACCTGAATTTCCTTGGCGGTAAGCATAACCTCGTTCATGGAATAAAGTACTTCATAGCCTTCGCTTTCAAAATATGCCATATCTTCAGCCATTTGTTCCTCTGTCATCACAGAAACAAGGTCTATAAATGTGTTGGAGAGATCAAAATATTCGTTGAAATCATTGTATATTGTCGTGTGGAACTCAGCGGCCTGAGCATAGTTATCTTCAATGTAGCCTTCGCTTTCGATATAGTCATAGACTTCATTTATAGTCTCGCAAAGCTCCTTCATAACAGGGTAGACCTCAATATAGGCATTGTCTATATCTTCCTTTGTCTCCATGCTGTTTGCTATGTCATATACGGTGTCCATTAATTCAATACTGCTTTCGTCCACATATGTACACCAGTAGGCATCTTCTTCGTAAAGCTCGAATTCCTCCTGGTACAGAGCCGAATAAAAATAAGTATAGGCCGCAGAGTCAATCTCATCGAGCATAAGATTATTCATATCAACATATGCGTTATAGCGTGAGAGCTCTTCCTGCGAAGTAAATGCGGACTGAATATCGCTTGTTTCAGCAGTGGTTGAGCTTGAACTTGAGCAGCCGCTCAAAGCTATGACCGCAGAAACTGAAATTGCTAATATTGTTTTCTTTTTCATTTTAATCCTCCCTAATTTTTAATCATCGGGTTGTTCTTCTATGGGTTTACGCACAATTCTCACTTCCAGCGCTCTGCGGGAATTGGCCTTTGTGACGGTAAACGTAAGATTTTCAAAGTCAACGGAGTCTCCGGCGCATGGAATACGCTCCAGCCGCTCGGAAAGCCATCCGTTTATTGATACATAGTCGGATTCAAATTCTTTGTGGAAAAATTCAAATACGTCGGTCAGGTTTGATGTACCGAGAACCATAAATTCATTTTCGCCGACCTTTACTATATCCGGAATTTCGTTGTCATGCTCGTCCCATATTTCTCCGACAAGCTCCTCCAGTATGTCCTCCAGTGTTATTATTCCGAAGGTTCCGCCGTATTCATCCACAATGAGAGCAATCTGAGAGTGCTTTTGCTGCATACGGCGCATGAGCTTGGATATTTTTGTCGTAGGCGGCACAAGGGGTATTGGGCTTATAATATCCGTCAGGCTTTTTTCTCCCTCAACAACATAGCGGTAGTAATCCTTTTGGTTGATGAAACCGAGAATGTTGTCCAAGCTTTTCCTGTAAACGGGAAGCCTTGTATAGCCGTGGACATTGAATGCAGCCGTAACCTCTTCAATCGGAGCGGTGTCCTTGACGGCAATAATGCTTGTTCTTGGTGTACATATCTCGCTTGCATCAAGGTCGTCGAATTCGATAATATTTTTAATAAGGTCGCTTTCGTGCTTGTTCAGCGTGCCGTCGTGGGTGGCCTCGTCGACTATTGTAAGTATTTCTTCCTCGGTAATTATATCAGGGTTCTTTATTTTAATTATCTTGCTGAGAAGTTTTTTCCATAGCGTGAAGAAGTAGTTCAGCGGCCTGAGTATAACATATATAACATTGAGGAACGGTGCGGAAAACATGGCAAAGCTTTCCGGCATATCCTTGGCTATGCTCTTTGGCGAAACCTCTCCGAATACAAGTACAACAAGCGTCATAACAACAGTTGAGGCCGTGGGGCCTTTGGCTCCGCCCAAAATACTTGTAAAAAGTATTGTCGCAAGGGTGGTTGATGCTATATTTACGATGTTGTTTCCTATAAGAATAGTGGAGAGAAGGCTGTCGTAGTTCTCGGAAAGCTTAAGAACCGTTTCGGCTCTTTTGTTTCCGGAGGCGGCCTCATTTTTCATCTTGATTTTGTTATAAGTGTTGAAGGCCGTTTCTGTTGCGGAAAAATAGCCCGAAAATATAACAAGAATCACTATGGCGATTATTAGATGCGTCATCTATTTAAATGAAACTCCTTTCTGTTCATCAATGACTGTGGTCGTGGCAATCACAGTCATGGTTATGATGATGGTCATGACATTCGCAGTCGTGATCATGGTGATGATGGTCATGGCAGTCACATTCATCATCATCTTCGTCATCCTCACCGACGTATTTGAAGCCGTTGGAGGTAAATACACGTCCTACATTGTCAACTATGCGCATTTTCTGTTCTTCATCAATGCAGGCTGCTATGGACGACTTAACATAATCAATTGTATCAGGTATATCCATCGAAACAGGAATTGCTCCAAGCAATGTCAGCATATTAGCTTTGCGGACATTGGGCTGGAGGGTTTTGTAATATTCCTGAATGTATTCGATAAAATCATTAAAGGCCTTTTCAGAAAACTCCTTCGAAGCTACCGGCGAATTCTCGTCAATGTCGAAATTGAATATCACATCATCCAGTGTGGTGTAATATACTCCTCGTATAAAGCCCTCTGCAGAAATGCTTTTGAGGGTATCCTCGCTCAATTTGGATGTATCATGTATTTTTTCAATAAGCTTTGTTTCTTTTTCGTTTATATCGTTGACCTTGTCAATGAGAGGCTCAAAAGCGTCCCCAAGCTGATCGAGCAATGTTTCATACATGGGCTCGGCTTCTTCCTTTGATATTTCTCCCGTCATCATGTCAACCACAGTGTGATAGAGGTCTGAATATACTATAGATTTCTCTGTCAGCTCATCGAATGAAAATGTCAGATAGAACACTATAATAAGAGAACTGAGTTCATTATATATTGATGTAATATAATCTTCGACATCATTTATTGAATCCAGCATTATGCCGAAATCCTCATATTCGGAATAGAGGGTTTCATCATCCAGACGGGTAGGATTTATTTCTTTTTTAGAGGCAAGCCATTCCGCAATCTCCGGGAATATTTTTCCGTAGTCCTCAGAAAGGGACGGTGCGCATCCTCTCTTGAATGCTTCCAGTGATTTTGTTATGCAGTCCTCGCTTTCGCCGTCAAAGGCGGCTCTGAGGGAGCGCAGAACTATGTCAAAAAATCTGCCCCTTGCCATTCTCATAGGCATACATTTAAGAAGCTGAGATGTGTATTCCCTGAGCTGATGTATATCTTCCGAGCCGGTAAGGAAATTAACGCAGTCGGTATAGAATACATC
>JAJQDF010000144.1 GCA_021202325.1 Clostridiales bacterium
CATTTGTTACGGACGCTGCCGGAAATGAATTTTATGAAAAGCTCTACGGAACAAATTAAGCAAAGTTCGAGCCCAAAAGCCGTGAAGAGGTTGACAGCATACTTTCAGCCGTTGAAGGAAATAAGTTTGTCGTAAAGGAAATAAAAAGAAGCGAAAAGACGAGAAAACCCTATCCGCCTTTTACGACAAGCACCCTCCAGCAGGAGGCAAGCAAATATCTGAATTTTACAGCACAGAAAACGATGATGCTTGCTCAGCAGCTTTACGAAGGCGTGGAAATTATGGGAAACGGAACGGTCGGCCTTGTGTCATACATCAGAACCGATTCGGTGAGAGTTTCCGACGAGGCCTATACCCAGGCAACGGAATATATAAAGGAAAATATCGGCGGGGAGTTTTTGCCGGCCGAGAGAAACATATATAAAACGAAGAAAAATGCCCAGGATGCCCATGAGGCTATCAGACCGACATATTCGTCGAGGACTCCGGAAAGCCTGAAGTCATCTCTTACAAACGACCAATATAAGCTGTATAAGCTTATATGGGAGAGATTTATTTCAAGTCAGATGGCTCCGGCAGTGTATGAAACAATGTCGGCTTCAATAGAGGCCGGGGAATATATTTTTAGAATCAATGCTTCGGCTATAAAATTCAAGGGCTTTTTGGATATATACAACAGGGTTGACGAAACCGAAAATATAGCCAAATTCCCTAAAATTGAGGAAAACTGCGTACTTAAGGTAAAAAGCATTGTTCCGGAGCAGCATTTCACACAGCCCCCGGCAAGATATACCGATGCTTCGCTTATAAAGACTCTTGAGGAGCTGGGAATAGGCCGTCCAAGCACATATGCGCCCATACTTGCGACAATAATCACAAGGAACTATGTGACAAAGGAGAAAAAGGCCATTTGCTCCACAGAGCTTGGAGAGATAGTAAACGGCATAATGGAGGAATATTTCCCCGAAATAGTAAACATCAGCTTTACAGCGGAGATGGAAGACGAGCTGGATAAGGTTGAAGACGGCACGGACGAGTGGAAAATCGTAATAAGAGAGTTCTATCCTGTTTTCAGCGAACAGCTTGATAACGCCATGGAAAAGCTGGAAAAGGTGGATATAAAGGACGAGGAAACCGATGTAATCTGCGAAAAATGCGGCCGCTGTATGGTAATAAAGCTGGGCAGATACGGAAAATTCCTTGCATGCCCCGGGTATCCCGAGTGCAGCAATGCCAAGCCGTTCTATGAGGAGGCAGGTGTTGACTGTCCGAAATGCGGCGGCAGGGTACTCAAGAAGAAATCCAAAAAGGGCAGAACATTCTACGGCTGTGAAAATAATCCCGACTGCGACTTTGTATCATGGGAAAAGCCGGCCAAAGAAAAATGTCCGCAGTGCGGAAGCTATATGACCGAGAAGGGACACGATCCCGTTAAGCTTGTCTGCTCCAACCAGCAATGCGGATTTGTGACCGAAAAGAAGGAAGAAAACGAAGAGTAAATTCATTATAAAAGCCCTGTAAGACTAGCTTCGGCTTGATTTGAGCCAAGAGCCTGAAAACAGGGCTTTTTTAGAAAAAATAATGATAAAAACGAAAAAAGTTATTGTATTTAAGGCCGGATAATGTTATAATATCTGCCGTAACTGATTAAAACACACGTATCTGACTCGGCCGCAGGGTGCTCCTGCTCGGAGTTTGACGGCTTGGATGATGCGGAGGAAAAACCTAGGAGGTAAATTATGAGCGTTATTTCTATGAAACAGTTGTTGGAAGCAGGTGTTCATTTCGGACACCAGACAAGAAGATGGAACCCTAAAATGGCTCCCTACATCTTCGCTGAAAGAAATGGTATTTATATCATCGACCTTCAGAAGACAGTTAAAAAGGTTGACGAGGCTTATGCTGCAGTATCAAACATCATCAGCGAAGGCGGAGAAATCCTTTTTGTAGGAACAAAGAAGCAGGCTCAGGAATCAATCAAAGAAGAGGCTGAAAGATGCGGCATGTACTATGTTAACGAAAGATGGCTCGGCGGCATGCTCACAAACTTCAAGACAATCCGTACAAGAATCGCCAGACTTAAAGAGCTTGAAAAGATGCAGGAAGACGGAACATTCGACATCCTTCCCAAAAAGGAAGTTGCTATCCTTCTCCATGAGAAAGAAAAGCTTGACAAGAACCTTGGCGGTATCAAGGAAATGACAAGAATTCCTGACGTTATGTTCGTTGTTGACCCCAGAAAAGAAAAGATTGCAATCCAGGAAGCTCACATTCTTGGCATTCCCATTGTTGCAATTGTAGATACAAACTGTGACCCCGAAGAGGTTGATTATGTAATCCCCGGAAACGACGACGCTATCCGTGCCGTAAAACTTATCGCTTCCAAAATCGCTGATGCGGTTATCGAGGCTAAGCAGGGTGAACAGGAGACAGCCGCTGAGGAGAGCGAAGAAGCTCCCGCAGATGCTGAGTAATCAATTAATATACGGAGGTATTTGATATGGCAATCACAGCTAGCATGGTTAAAGAACTCAGAGAAATGACAGGCGTTGGTATGCTCGACTGCAAAAAGGCGCTTACTGAGACAGACGGCGACATGGACAAGGCCGTTGAATATTTAAGAGAAAAAGGACTTGCCGCTTCTGAAAAGAAGGCAGGACGTATTGCTTCAGAGGGCGTATGCCTTTCATATCTTGCAGAGGACAAGAGCGTCGGCGTTGTTGTTGAGGTTAACTCAGAGACCGACTTCGTTGCTAAGAACCCCACATTCAGAGAGTATGTTCTTCAGGTTGCTGAGCACATTGCAGAATCACAGGCTACTGATGTTGAGGCTCTTCTTGCTGAGCCTTGGAAGTTCGACACAACCCTTACAGTTGCTGAAGCACTCAGCAGCAAGGTTGCTGTCATCGGCGAAAACCTTAAGATCAGAAGATTTGAGAAATATGTTAAGGAAAATGCAGGTACAATCGTTTCTTATATCCATGGCGGCGGAAGAATCGGCGTTATGATTGAGATTGACTGCGCTAATCCTACAGAGGCTGTTGAGGAAATGGGCAAGAACGTAGCAATGCAGATTGCCGCTCTTAACCCTAAGTTCATCACAGTTGACGACGTTCCCGCTGAATTCCTTGCTAAGGAAAGAGAAATTCTTACTCAGCAGGCTATGAACGACGAAAAGAACGCTAAGAAGCCCGCTAACATCATCGAGAAGATGATCGAAGGCAGACTTAACAAGGAAATGAAAGAATTCTGCCTTGTTGAGCAGCCCTATGTTAAGGACGGCGACCTTACAGTTAAGAAATATATCGACTCAGTTGCCAAAGAGGTTGGCGCTGATATAACTATCAAAAAGATGGTACGTTTTGAAACAGGCGAAGGTCTTGAAAAGAAAGAAGAGAACTTTGCTGAGGAAGTTGCTAAAGCAGCCAGATAATTTGAATTTTTCGGGCACATTACCTTTTGGTGATGTGCTTTTTTAATGGAATGATAGAATTTAAATTTGGCGGCATTTGCTTGAAAAGCGTTGACAAATTAAAACAGTGGTAGTACC
>JAJQDF010000042.1 GCA_021202325.1 Clostridiales bacterium
TATATCTGTCAAGATAGCTTCTGAGCAAATCCATTATGCCGCTTACTTCCTCCTCGGTTCTTTTCCAGTTCTCGGTGGAAAACGCATAAACGGTCATATGCTCAACGCCAAGCCTATTAGCGGCCTTTGAAATATTCTCAAGGGTATCGGCTCCGGCCTTATGTCCAAGCTTTCTTGGAAGCATTCTTTTCTTTGCCCAACGGCCATTTCCGTCCATTATTATGGCTATATGCTTCGGAAGCTTATCAAAATTTATTTCATCCTTAAGTGATTTCATACAATCCTCCGTTATTTAAAAAGCCCCATTGACAGGGGCAACATTAATTATACCGAAAGAATATCTTTGCTCTTGCCTTCGATTTTCTTGTCGATTTCAGCTATATATTTGTCTGTAAGCTTCTGAATTTCATCAAGAAGGTCGTCAAGATCATCCTCTGAAATTTCGCTCTTTTTCTCTTGCTTTTTGAAAGTATCAACGGCGTCGCGTCTGATATTTCTAATCGCTACCTTTGAATCCTCTCCCTTTTTCTTAACATCCTTAGTGAGGTCTTTTCTTCTTTCCTCTGTAAGCTCGGGGAAAACAAGTCTTATAACCTTACCGTCGTTTGAAGGGTTAATACCAAGGTCTGACATGTTTATAGCCTTTTCAATTGCTTTGAGAAGGCTTGATTCCCAAGGCTTAATCTCAATGAGCCTTGCTTCGGGAACCGTTATGTTTCCTACCTGGTTAAGCGGTGTGGGCGTTCCGTAGTAATCTACAGTAATCTTATCAAGCACCCTCGGGTTCGCTCTTCCTACCCTTATTGTGGCATAATCACTTTCAAGAGCTGCGAGAGTTTTTTTCATTTTTTCCTCATAAACTGCTATTTGACTAGACATAATTCCGGCCTCCTTAAATTTAAAAGTTTTATTAATCTACTGTTACAACAGTGCCTATTTTTTCACCCCGCACGGCTCTCATAAGGCTGTTTGGCTCATTGAGGCCGAAAATAAGCACCGGTATTTTCTGGTCTGCGCAAAGACTTGCCGCCGAAGTATCGACAACACGCAGTCCCTGTCTGATAATGTCCTGACATTTAATTTCATCAATCTTTTTCGCATTGGGATTTGTCTTAGGATCGCTGTCATACACCCCATCGACATTTTTTGCGAAAAGAAGAATGTCTGCGTCAAGCTCGGCGCCTCTGAGAGCCGTAACCGTATCAGTTGAAAAATACGGATGACCTATGCCTGCCGCAAAAATAACTATTTCGCCTTTTTCAAGGTGGCTTATAGCTGTCTCCTTTGAAAACTGCTCCGTTACGGTTCCGATTATAATGGGAGTCTGCACCGTTGCCTTTACGCCCTTTTGTCTGAAGGCATCGGCAATGTAAATTGCGTTCATCACAGTGGCAAGCATACCAATCTGGTCAGCCTTAGTCCTATCCATTTCAGGATTGGAACTTCTGCCTCTCCATATATTTCCGCCGCCTATAACAAGCGCAACCTGAGTGCCCATATCAAGTATTTCCTTAACCTGCTCAACCACGGCAAAGATATTTTCGTTATCATACATAACACCTTCTTTATCTCCCGCCAAGGCTTCGCCGCTCAATTTAAGTATAATTCTTTTGTACATATACGCACTGTCCCCCTCAAATAATAACCATGTTTATAATTTACCACATTTCGCAGATATTTTCCACATAAATATAATATTTAGTCCTTAGCTTTTATAACAAGCGCCATTCCCTCGTCAAAAGTATAGCCTGCTCTCTCGCCTTCCATAACATTGCTCACGCCAAGGGGCGAATCCATGTAGAGGGTAGCTTTATCAAGGGGATACTCAAGTCCATAGGTGGAAACGCCCTTGACCTCCGGCGTCAGCGGTATAAACGAAACAATATCGCCTTTTTCGCCCTTTATCTCTGTTTTTCCTGTTGAAAGCACAATAATATTATTTTCGTTTAATATTTTTCCTTTAATTCCGAGCTTATTTATCCTAATAAGCTGAAATATATTTGCCATGGTATGATCCATTCTGCTGCCTATGCCTCCGATAAAGGTAATATCATCCGCACCTATTTCCACAGCGTGGCTTATGCCTAGCTCCATGTCGGTTTCGTCCTTACGGCAGGGCACCTGTTTAAGCTCTATATTCTGTTTTTTGTAATATTCCAAAACATCGGTGCTGACGCTGTCGAAGTCGCCGACTATGTAGTCCGGCGTAATGTCAAGCTTCATGGCATGGCGCATACCGCCGTCGCAGCAGATGACAACAGCATCCTTTATATATTCTTCACAAAAGCTGTAGTCATTTATATCCGCATTAGCAAAAACGACCGCCTTCATATCAATCATACTCCCTGATTATATCAAGCATATCCTTGGCCGCCTTTTTAATATCGGCGGCACCCATAACAGCTGAGCCGGCAACAACAACATCAACGCCGGACTCCATTACCTGTCTTATATTTCCGAGGCCAACTCCGCCGTCAACCTCTATTTCATAGGAATAGCCCTTTTCTTCTCTTATTTTTTTAAGCTCCGTAATCTTATCCAGACATTCGGGTATAAGCTTCTGTCCGCCGAATCCCGGCTCTACGGTCATGACAAGAACAAGACTGACATCCCTAAGGTAGTCCTCTATCGCACTGACGGGGGTATTGGGTTTTATAGTAATTCCTGCTCTTACGCCGAGGGATTTTATCTTTTCAATGGAGTCTTCAGGATTTTCGCAGGCCTCCACATGAAAATTGACTATGTCGGCTCCGGCCTTGACGAAGTCCTCAACATATCTTTCTGGCTCGGTAATCATAAGATGTACATCGAATGTCATATTGCTGTATTTTCTAAGGCTTTTATAGACCGGTGCACCAAAGCTGATGTTGGGCACAAAGACTCCGTCCATAACATCAATATGGAGATACTGGGCTCCTGCTTCTTCTATAAGCCCTATCTGCTCTCTTAAAATGCCGAAATCGGCGGCAAGCATAGAGGGAGAAAGCTTTTTCATTTCATTCTTTTCCTTTCCTCAACTATTTCATTATATATTTCCTTGTATCTTAAATATCTTGATTCACTTATATTTACGCCGACTTGGGACTTTATTCCGCAGCAGCGGCTGTCCTCATTTATATGCTTACAGCCGGTGTACCAGCAGTCCTTAAGATAGGGCACAAATTCTCTGAAATATTTCTCAAGCTCTTCGGGCTCAATTCCCGACATATCCAATGAAGTAAATCCCGGAGAATCCACTATATATGTGTCGTTGCTCAGTCTCATAAGCTCAGACTGTCTTGTAGTATGGCGCCCGCGTTCTATTTTTTTGCTTATTGCTCCAACCTGTGCATTAATATCGGGATTTATGGCATTCAAAACGCTGGATTTTCCAACGCCCGAAGGCCCTGCTAGTACAGATATTTTTCCCTTGAGCTTTTCCTTAAGAATATCAATATTTATATTTTTCTCGGCACTAACCGCAATAACATCAAAGCCTGCCGAAGAATAAATTTCTGATATTTCCCTGTATTTATCGTTGGTATCAATATCAATCTTATTTATACATA
>JAJQDF010000020.1 GCA_021202325.1 Clostridiales bacterium
TGTAATTATATCTTACATCAGTTTGGAGGTTTACACAAACCTTGGGATACTCCCCAAAGTTTAGTAAAAATTAAACTTCTACAAGTTAATTTTAATACAGAATTAAATTTATTTCAATGCTTTCGGAGCATTTTTTATAAAAATACGCATTCCAAAAAAGCCGGTTATAGGACAAGAACAGCCGACTTTTGTTTGCTATGTAAAAAATTAGTAAATATGTATTGTTTTTAATACGATATTTTATTCGCTTATTACAAAATTTAATTTGTTCATTATGATTTTTCGAAAAATCGGCCTGAGCTTTAGAACAAAATCAATAGCTCGTTCTATGTCTTGTCGCTGGACGTTAGAAGGCGTGATTTTGTGAAGGAGGCGATTAGCAGAAATGGATTCCAGCGGCTTGAAAATTACTAAAGAAACACTGGAAGATTATCTAAGTTATTTGGAAAAAATCCACAGAGAGCAAAGCTCAATAAACAGTTACCGGACGGTGCTGAAATTATTTTATGATTTTCTTCCGGATGAAAAAATAATAACAGCCGAGACGGCTCAGACGTGGCAGGAATATCTCATAGATCGGGGCTATGCGAATAGAACTGTCATTCAAAGAGTGCATGTGCTGAACGGGTTTCTTCGTTTCATTGGGAAGCGTGAGTGGCAATATGACAACAAATTGACTGCCAACGATGCGGCATTGCCGGAGCTGACACGGAACGAGTATTTGCGGCTTTTACAAATGGCCAAGGTGCTGAATAAGGAGAGAACTTACCTTATTATGAAGACGTTGTGCAGCGTGGGTTTGAAAATCAATGAACTGCAGCAGGTTACGGTCGAAGCGGCCAAGGCAGGTCGGGTAGTGGTTTCATTGCATGACCAACCAAAACGTACAGCGGCAATTCCCGATGTTCTGAAAACGGAATTGCTGGACTATGCAGGCAGAAACGACATTGTTACAGGCTCAATTTTCGTTACCAGAAGCGGAAAGCCGCTGAACCGTTCGAACGTGTGGCACGATATCCAAGTCGTATGTGCCGAAGCCCATGTTTCCGAGGAAAAAGCAAATCCAAGCTGTCTTTGGAGACTTCATCAGACCACCTACGAGGGTATTGAGCACAACATTTCGGTGCTGGTCACACAGGCGTACGACAGAATGCTGGAGAACGAGGAGCTTACAATCGGCTGGGGCACGTAAAAGCAAAACAGCGGCAAATTATATTAAATAAAGGAGGAAAGGGAAATGAGAAAGAAATTACTGTCAATATTCATTGCGGCAGTAATGATATTGGCAATGGTACCGGCAACGGCATTTGCGGCAGCGGAACCAGTAGCAAATGTAGAAATAGATGGAATTACAACAACTTATAATAGCGCAGGAGATGCTTGGAATGCAGCGATATCCGCAAGTGAAGCTACTTTAACTGTATATAGCGATTTTGGAACAGACAGTACGTATGTGGTGCCTACTGGTTGTACAATTATATTAGATCTAAGTAATAGTTATACGGCTTGGACTACTAGTTCTAGCAATTCAGTTTTCGTTGTTAATGGAAATCTTACAATTAAAAATTCATCTTCTGCGGGTATATATACTAGTTCTAGTACAGTAGATGCAGTAATTGTAGTTAATGACGGCGGTGAATTGGAACTTGAATCTGTGACAGTCACAAATAATTCTGTAGGTGGTATATTGGTTAAAGACGGCGGAACTGCCACACTTACTGATTGTACTGTGACAAATAACGACGCATACGGAATTAAAGTAGAAGACGGCGGAGAACTGACGCTTGATACAGTGGAAGTCACTAGTAATGATGGCGGCGGTTTAGTGATTGCCGGAACTGCTGAAATTACAGGCAGCAACATTACAGGAAACTACGCTCTATTTACGTCCGAGGTACCCGGAATTACAGTTGAGAATGGTGGAGAAGTTACAATTAGTGATAGTACCGTGTCGGGACAGGATGTATCTGAAGGTATTCTTGTAGAAAGTGGCGGAACTTTGACACTTGATACGGTGACTGTAACTGGAAACAATTGGGGCATATCTATTAGCGGAGATGCTGAGATTAAAAGTAGCACTGTGACAAGTAATCTGGCAGATGGTATACTCTTAAAGACAGGTGGAACTCTAGCTATTTCTGGTGAAACAACAGTGCAGAGTAATGCGTCTGGCGGAATTGAAGTACAGAGTGGTACAGAATTTAATATTTCTGGATTATTAAAAGTGACTGGAAACGGTAGTAGCTATCATGGAAACGTATACCTTAAATCTGATGCATTAATAACTCTGGTAGAACTGGAATCAGGTTCTAGTATTGGTGTGACTACAGAGGATGATCCGACAAATAATGCGGTACAGATTACAACTGCGGAGACAAACACTACATATTACCAAGAGGCGGTAGATGAGGGATATATTACGTCGGATGGCGGATATGAAGTTGTTGCAAATGATACTGGTAAGTATGTTCAGTTGGGAAGAAGTGCCGCAACGTATACAGTAACCTGGTTAGATGGCGATGGTAATACGCTTGATACAGAAACATACAACTATGGCGACACACCAAGCTATACAGGATCAACACCAACAAAGACAGCCACAGCCCAATATACATATACGTATGACGGTGGTTGGACACCTACAATAGTAGCTGTAACTGAAGATGCGACATATACAGCAACCTTTACAGAGGCAACAAATCAGTATACAGTAACCTTCAACTCCAACGGTGGCAGCAGTGTATCATCACAGACTATCGAATATGGTAAGACAATAGATGAACCTTCTAGTCCTACAAAGTCGGAATACACATTTAGTGGTTGGTACAGTGATGCAGATCTTACTGATAAATGGAACTTCTCTAGTGATACAGTAACTGAAACCACAACGCTGTATGCTAAATGGACAAAGAAGTCTTCTTCGTCCGGCGGATCTTCATACAGCCTTGATGAAACAACTGGATCGAGCAGTTCAGATGACGATGACGATAACACAACGTCAACAACGCCTAGCGCTGATACATCGTCTATATTCAAAGATCTTAGCACAAGCCATACATATTATGATGCTATAATGAAAGCATATGGGCTTGGCTATATGGTAGGTATAAGTGAAGACACATTTGCTGCTGACGGTTATCTCACAAGAGGTATGGCAGCACAGATTCTTTGGAATCTTGCAGGAAATCCTGAGCCTGAAAATGTAGCACCATTCCTTGATGTAACAAGCGATGCATGGTATGCAAAAGCTGTAGCATGGGCATACGAACAGGGACTGATAATTGGATATGACTATATTCATTTCGGTCCCAATGACTATGTAACAACAGAACAGTTCAACATTATGCTTGCTAAGTACAAAGGAGAAGTTGCGCCTGCATATACAGGTGATTCGCCTTATGCAACAAGAGGCTGGGTTGCTTACATGATTACTGCCGAATAAAACAAAAACTATTTCTCTATAAATGTTAAAGCTAACCTTGAAGCTATGCTTCTTGGTACAATGGTAACTTTTTAAATGGAGAGCTGCGCTTTCTGTAAG
>JAJQDF010000166.1 GCA_021202325.1 Clostridiales bacterium
TTATATTATATTAAAAAATTTGACACCGTAGACTTTTAAAGTCGTCTGTGGTATATTATCTTTCATAGGGTGTAATTACCCATTTTACGCAGTTGTCAATCTTGTTTTCAAAGACTTCATATCCACGCATTACATCGTTGAGAGGAGCCTTGTGGGTAATGAGGCAGCTTGTATCAATCTGCTTTGTCTGAATGAGCTTCATTATCTGCTCGGCCAATTCGGCACTGCCGTCAACGCCGCCGGTCTTAAATGTAAGGTTTTTGCCGTACATAAGGTGAAGCGGTATCTCCTGTGCTTCCTCATAGAGGGCAACGACAACTACGATTGCATTAGGTCTTGCCGCCTGCCATGCAAGCTGGAATGTGGACTTAAGGCCGGCAACCTCGAATACTCTGTCAGCTCCCCTGCCGTTTGTCTCTCTCATTATTACTTCAATGGGATCCTCTTTTGATGAGTTGATAATAACATCGGCAAGTCCCTGCTCCTTGGCTAAATTAAGTCTGAAGTCGTTGACATCAATAAGAATAACCTTAGAAGGGCTGTAGAGCTTAATGCTCATAAGTGTGCAGAGACCTGTGGGGCCTGCGCCAATTACAACAACTGTATCAGAAGGTTTAAGCTCACCAATTGAAGCCGCCCAATATCCTGTTGCAAGAATGTCGCCGTTAAACAAAGCATCTTCATCTGTAACATCATCCGGTATAAGCGTCATGCCCATATCAGCGATGGGAACTCTTACAAATTCGGCCTGGCATCCGTCTATACGGCAGCCAAGCTCCCAGCCGCCCTCTACGCAGTTATTAACATATCCGTTGCGACAGAAGAAGCATGTTCCGCAGAATGTCTCAACACTGACTGAAACTCTGTCACCCTTTTTAAATTTCTTTACTGCACTGCCGACCTCTACAACCTCGCCGACAAACTCATGACCGAGGATTGTATTCTCTTTGGCTCTGGGCACAGCGCCGTGCTTAATATGTAAATCACTGGAGCATATTGTCGAAAGTGTAACTCTGACAATGGCATCCCTTTCATCCTTAATTGCGGGCAAAGGTCTGTCCTCAAGCACTACCTCGCCTTTTTTCTTATATACAACTGCTTTCATTGTGTCACCCATTGGTATCATCCTTTCTGTCAAAATATTTACAATTCCTTGGCTGCCTTTTCGGCGCTAAGTTTAGCATCCTCAATTATTTTTTCCTTATCGTTTTCTACAATATCTATGCCGTCGGCACAAACAAGCTCAAATTTGTCTATGCCGAAGAATACACACATAGCTTCCATATATCTGGCGCCCATTTCAAGGTCAGAGCCTATATAAGAGCCGCCGCGGGTTGTGATATACACAAGCTTATCAGCCTTGCAAATGCCGAAGCATCCTGTTTCGTCACAGCCGAATGTTATTCCCTCGACACAGAGATTTTCTATATAAACCTTCAGCAGTGCCGGAAAGCTCAAATCCCAAAAAGGTGCGGCAACAACAATCTTATCGGCCTCCTTAAACTGCCATGCATATCTGAATCTGGGATGATCGAAATTTTTATCAGCTAATATTCTTTCCCTCTGTTCAAAAAATCCCTCTTTGAAATACTCCAAGGGCTCATCCATAAGGCAGAGCTCCTCAATCTCGTATTCGTTTTTGTCAACAGAGTCCAAAAAATGCTTTGCAAGGTTGAGGGTTCTGGAGTTTTCACGTCTTATACAGCAGTTTACAAAAAGTACTTTTTTCATTCAAAGGCCTCCTTTTATTCAACGGTTATGTCAAGAACACCGAAAGTTTTATTTTTAATAATTTCATCTACCTCAGATTTAAGGGGAACCGATGCTGCCGCTCCGTTTCTGCCTACGCATATTGCACTGGCGGTTGTGGCCAATCTGAGCGCCTCCTCTATTGCATATCCATTGAGTACGCCGTAAAGGAAATAGCCTGTAAACGTATCTCCTGCAGCGGTTGTATCAACGGCCTTTACCTTGTGGCAGCCTATTGTATAAAGCTTGCCGTCGGCATAGCAGCATGCACCCTTTGAACCCAATGTAAGCAGTATTTTGCAGTTGGGATATTTCTTTTTGAGTACATCAAGAATTTCGTCGTCGCTTTCACAGCCGGCAATCTGCTTTCCCTCAACCTCGTTTACAATGAGCCACGAAAGCTTGTCAAGGGGATAGGAAAGCACCTTATCGTTCATTGGAGCTGCATTTAAAGCCACCTGAAGGCCTTTTTCAGCAGCCTTCTCTATTATGTATCCGACTAAATTTGTTTCGTTCTGGAGCAAAACAAGACCCTCATTTCCGAGGCTGTCCAATGTCTCATCTATAAATTCCTTTGTAAGGCACTGGTTTGTTCCGCCGTAAAGAAGTATGCAGTTCTGACCGTTGTCGTCAACCTGAATAATGGCGTGTCCGCTTGTTTCCTCATGCTCCTTTATCATATCGACATTTACGCCGTTCGCCGCCATTTCATCCTTAAGCATCTGTCCGTCTTTTCCCAGATATGCCGCATGATAGACTTCGTTTCCGGCTTTGGCGGCCGCTATCGACTGGTTCAGGCCCTTGCCGCCGCAGTTTTTGTTAAGAGAAATTGATGATTTTGTTTCACCGGGAAGTATAAATTTATCAACCCTGTAAACATAGTCTATATTCAGCGAACCCAAATTCAATATTTTCATAAGTACAACTCCTTCTGTATTTTACTGTTCGGCGGTTTTTGACTTCTTTATTATTTTCTCCCTGAACGTCATTCCCGCAATTACAAAAAATATTCCTATAACCTTTATTATGCTGAAATCCTCCTGAAAAAATATGCAGTCCAATACAATTGATATACACAGCTGTCCTATAAGAACGACGACTGTAGAAATCATGACCGTCGATTTTTTAGTTCCTATCACAAGAAATATAAGTGCAACAAGTCCCGCTATGCTTCCCAAGTAGAGATAAAACGGAACATTTTTTATGTAGCTTATCGTCAGTTCGTTTACATTTCCGGTAAGCATTACTATTACAAGTGATATGATAGAAGCCTCAACATAATTTATAAGTGTACCGTTAATATTTCCAAGATACTCTGAGGCTTTAACATTTACCATTTTATTAAATACATTCAGTACTCCAAGGCCAACGGCCAAAACAATATATATACCCATTTCAAATTCCTCCTCAGCCGTTAATTACAAGCAAAATTCCAACGAATACAAGAATATAAGCCGGTATTTGCTCCTTCTTGAACGGTATTTTCTTTACGCCGAAAACCCCATAGTGGTCAAATATAGCCGAACATATCATTTGACCGATAACCGAGAGGGACATAACGGCAGTGGCTCCGATTGACTGTGTACAGAAGCTGCTTATCGCCACAATAGAAACTCCCAAGAAGCCCACAGTATAGACATAAGCAGGAACGCCTGTGAATTTTATCTTCTTATGCTGAACCGCAGGTATATATATGAGCAATATAATAGCCGCAATGACATGAACGAAAAAGGTCATTGCGAACATAGAATGGTATATACCCAGCTGTCCGTTAAAGGACACCATTATAC
>JAJQDF010000105.1 GCA_021202325.1 Clostridiales bacterium
ATGGATAACAGTCATCGCTTGAGGAATTCATTTCCGAAAGTGTCAAAAAATTAAAAACGGCCGAAGTAAGGGCAAAAGTTTCATCAGGAACTTTTGCTCTTACTTCCATTTATAAGAGAAAATCTACTAGGATTTTCTCTTAGCGGCTCTGCCGCAAAACAAGATGAAATCGCAGATTTCATCTTAAGCATAAGCGCTTCCCTCAGCGGAAATCTTGACAATTCCGCTTATGGCCGCCGACTGTATACCATCGTCATATTCTACACTCACATCTATTGTTCCGCCCGGCTGTTTTAATGCCACAGAAAGGCTCTTGCCTTCTCTGTACGCCAAATAACAACCCACAGCTTCGCTTCCGCTTCCGCAGCCCCTTTCCCAAAAAACGCTGTCCACGCTTTTCACAACAACAAGGGGATCAATGCGGCTTTCGGCCTCATCCAGCACGATAATGCCAAAGGCATCGTCTGTAATTTGCTCTTTCAGGCTTTCAAGGGAGCCTTCCAGCTTATTTTTGAAGTCAGCCCCTATTGTTTTCTTCGGCAGTATTATGTGCCTAATTCCCGGCAGATATACCGCCGTCAGGCTATATTCCTGTCCGTCTATAGTATATTTTTAATTTACAATTTTAATAGGAAGGGGCATATTTACCGTTCCTCTAAAGCCATCCTCTAAGGCTTCAACGGCGCAGGTAAGCACACCCTCGGCGCCGGAAACCTCCAGCTTTATATCGGTTTTCTCCCCGGCCTTCAAGCCATGCTGAAAGGCAGTGTATGCCGCAGCCGCCATTGTGGCATTTCCGCAGAATTCGCCGCCGGCCATCTGGAGACGAATCTCCGCCTCGGGATTTTCAGGCTTTTCCAAAAATCCGGCCTGCTCTGCGTAAACCGAAGAATATTTCATTATCTCAGCTCCGACGTGGAGTTGTTTTTCCCTTTCAACCGGCGATTTCACAAGGATAGTCATATTTTCTGTAGGGGAAAGCTTAACAAAATCAACCTTCATCATCTCACCTTAATTCTGGAAGCGGCTCAGGAAAAGCTTTGTTCTCTCCTGGGTAGGATGATTTATAACGTCCTCAGGCTTGCCCTCCTCGACAATTACGCCGCCGTCCATAAATATGATATGGTTGGAAACGTCCCTGGCAAAGGACATCTCGTGGGTAACGATAACCATCGTCATATGCTCTGCGGCCAAGTCCTTTATAACCTTAAGAATCTCGCCGGTAAGCTCCGGATCCAGCGCCGATGTGGGCTCGTCGAAGAAAAGTATTTTAGGATTCATGGCAAGGGCACGGGCAATGGAAACCCTCTGCTGCTGTCCGCCGGAAAGCTGATAGGGATAGGCGTTTTCCTTATCCTCAAGCCCCATCTTTTTAAGAAGAACCTTGGCCTCCGCATATACCTCGTCCTTATTTCTCTTCTGGACAAGCATCGGCGCCTCAGTAATATTTTTCATAACGGAATAGTGGGGAAACAGATTGAAGTTCTGGAAAACAAGTCCGTAATTAGATTTTATTTTTTTTAGTTCCTCCTGGGATGAATACACGGCCTTATCATCGACATTTTTGCAGGCATAGTCTCCCAAATATATGAGGTCGCCGCCGTCCATTGTTTCAAGAAGCGTTGCGCATCTCAAAAGCGTGGATTTTCCCGAACCTGACGGGCCGATAATTGATACAACCTGTCCCTCTTCAACGGAAAGGGAAATATCCTTCAACACTTCAACGCCGTCAAACTGTTTTTTACAGTGGTTAATTTCAAGTATTTTCATATCTTCCCCTCCTTATCTGTAATAGCTGAGCTTCTTCTCGAAAAGCTCCATAACCTTTGCCACAACAAAGTTAAACACAAAGTAGAACACGCCTGCCGCAAAAAGCGGTACAACGCTGGCATTGGCGGCAGCTATCTGCTTGGCAATGGTGAACATCTCGGTATAGGCAATAGCAAATGCAAGGGATGTATCCTTAACCAGCGTGATTACCTCGTTAGTTACCGGCGGAATAACCCTCTTTACCATCTGCGGAAATATTATTCTTGAAAATGTCTGGCTTTTGCTGTAGCCAAGCACGTTTGCGGCCTCATACTGTCCCACCGGTATGGACTCAATTCCGGAACGGTAGATTTCAGCAAAATATGCCGCATAGTTTACCGAGAAACCGATAATAATAGCCACAAGCCTATAGCTTGTAGTAAGCTTTATATTGAAAATATAAAATGGGCCGTAGAACCAAGCAAAAAGCTGAAGCATAAGGGGTGTACCCCTAAGTATCGAAATAATAATTTTTGTCAATGAGCTCAGCGGCTTAAATTTCGACATTCTGCAAAACGCCACCACCAGTCCCAGCGGCAGTGAAAATAAAAGCGTAAGGGCGAATATGAGCACCGAACGCTCAAAGCCTCCCACCAATTGTATCATCATAGATGAAAATGACATAGTCACCATGTCCTTTCTGTACTGTAAGCGGTTTGTTCAGAATCTCCTTAAAACCCAAGGGTTCTCTGAACAAGCCGCTTTCCCTTTATCCCTTTTGAATTCATGTGTCAATATGCGCAAAGCGGCGAAGATATTTCTTCGCCGTATTGCGTATCATTTTAGATTATTGTCTTTAAAAATACTCAACCTAATTATTTGCCGAGGCATACCATCTGGTCAAGGTTGTAGTCAGCATAGTTTGCTACAATCTCATCAAATGTTCCGTCTTCAACCATCTCATAAAGAGTAGCCTGAACCTGGTCTCTGAGCTCTGTATTGCCAAGCTTGAAGCCGATAGCATACTGCTCTGTTGAAAGTGGCTCTTCAAGCTGTCTGAAGAGGTCTCCTCTTGATGTAAGCTGATATTGAGCAACTCCGATATCAACGGCGATGGCATCTACAAGTCCGCTCTCAAGGTTCATGAATGCTGTGTTGTAGTCAGCAACCTGTTCAAGAGCTGCAAATGAAGCTGCAAGAGCTAAGTTCTCATCGTTGTCTTCCTCGTTTGTAAGAGCTGTAAGAGCGGATGAGTCAGCCTGTGTAACTACTACTTTGCCAGCAAGGTCTTCTGCTGTCTGGATGTCGGAATCGTTAAGAACTACAAATACAATACTGTTGTCAACATAGGGATCGCTCCATGTGTAGAGTTCCTCACGGCCTGTGTATGTGAAGCCGTTCCAAATGCAGTCGATTGAGCCTGATTCAAGCTCGAGATCCTTTGAATCCCAGTCGATGGGCTGTTTGATAAGCTCCCAGCCGTTTCTGTCGCAAACTTCCTGAGCAAGGTCAAGGTCGAATCCAACATATGTGCCGTCCTCTGCCATATATCCGTAAGGGGGATATTCAGCATCAAAACCAACGATAAGCTGTGTTCTTTCACTTGTTTCTTCGGCTTCTTCTGTTTCTGTTGTATCCTCAGCGGCGTCATCGCTTGAAGATGATGAGCATCCTGTCATTACGCCAAGAGCCATAACAGCAGCTAAAGCCATTGCTAAAAATTTCTTCATAATTAAATTCCTCCAAATCTTTTTAAGTCTTTAACATATTATCATAGTAGCTC
>JAJQDF010000294.1 GCA_021202325.1 Clostridiales bacterium
GAACATTGGTGGATACAAGAATGGGCGCCGAGATTCTGAGGGAAAAGGGCTTCTTAAACGCCATGGAATTTCCTGTGTCGGAGGATCCGTCAGCACAGCATGAATTTCAGCTTATGTCTGCCGAGAGGAAACACATTGAGCTTGGTGAGCTTTTCAGATACATAATGATGGAAAACTGCAAGGGAGTGTTTGTATACTGCAACTCTCTTTCAGCTTCGGCAGACTTCGGCCGCCTTTCCGATGAGAGCGGACTGCCGGCGGTAACTCCGCTGGATGTATACAGGAATATTGCGCCTAGATTTTCAAAACTGGCGGTAATAGCGGCCAACTCCCAGGGACTTGCGGGAATAGAGAAGGTACTGTATTCCGCCAATCCGCAGATAGAAATGATGGGAACATCAATTATTTCAGCTGTGCATGCCATAGAAAACGGCGAAAATCCCAATAGTATTGTTGAAAGGCTTAAGCTTGACGAACTTGCTGAATGGTATGAACATAACGGCATGGAGGCGCTTGTTCTTGGCTGCACCCATTTTCCCTATTTCAAGGAGGCACTCATCAAGAGAATTTCATTGTCCATAATAGATCCCGCCGACGACATGATTGAGATTCTTAAAAAATATTTATAATAATTTGTATTTTTGCATTAGGCCGTGTATCTTTTTGCTGAAATGTGGTAAACTGTAAAAAAGATAGATTGCAGAAGCCAAGGAGTGATACAAATGAAAATTTACGATACACTTATAATCGGCGGAGGACCTGCCGGATACACAGCGGCATTATATGCGGCAAGAGCCGGAATGAGCGTAATTGTGCTGGAAATGCTTTCTCCCGGCGGACAGATGGCAACAACCACAGAGATTGACAATTACCCCGGCTTTGACGAAACCGTGGACGGATTCGAACTGGCGCAGAAGATGAAGGCCGGAGCCGAGAGATTCGGCGCTGAAAGCGAGCTGGCGGAGGTTACAAAAGTTGAGCTTGTCCCTAAAATAAAAAAAGTGGAGACCACATCGGGCACATTTGAGGCCAAGACTGTCATTATTGCCACGGGAGCGGCGCCAAGGGAGTTCGGACTGGAAAACGAAAATGAGCTTAGAGGAAGGGGCGTGTCCTACTGCGCCACCTGCGACGGAATGATGTACAGGAACAAAACCGTTGTTGTGGCCGGCGGAGGAAACACTGCCGCCGAGGATGCTCTGTATTTGTCGAAGCTCTGCAAAAAGGTATATATTGTCCATAGGCGTGATAAGCTGAGAGCAACGGCGGCCTATCAGAAAAAGATTGAGAATACCGAAAATATAGAAATTATATGGAACAGCTCGCCGACAAAGATATTGTTCGACAAAATTGTTGCCGGAGTTGAAATAACAAATAAGCTGACCGGCGAGAAAACCAATGTGGAATGCCGGGGCATATTCATTGCCATAGGAAGGGCGCCCAATACGGAGCTTTTCAAAGGGCAGATTGACCTTGACAATGATGGCTATATAATAGCCGATGAAACCATAAGAACAAACATACCCGGAGTATTTGCCGCCGGCGATGTAAGACAGAAGCCTTTGAGGCAGATAATAACCGCTGCATCGGATGGAGCGGTTGCGGTGAAATTTGCGGAAGAATATATCGGAGGATGAGTTTGAAAAGGTGGATGTTTTCAAACTGTATGAATAAAAAACAAGCCTTCTTATGTTTGACAAAGGGAGGCTTGAATTTTAACTGCTGAGCATGATTTTAACTGTGCAGCCCTTGAGGCATTTTCTGCCGCTAGGCCGTTGGCCAAATAAGGAATAAGATGAGAGTTTGAAAAGGTGGACATTTTCAAATTTTTATGCAAAAAAATAGGCCTCCTAACCAGATAGGAGGCCTGAACTTTAGTAATTAAGTATTGTTTTGACATTGTAGCCTTTCAGGCATTCTCTGCCGCCGAGAGCATCCAGCTCTATGAGGAAGCAAAGTGCGCTGACCTCAGCACCGACCGACTCAACAAGCTCTACCATGGCCTTGGCTGTGCCGCCTGTGGCAAGAAGGTCGTCAACGATAACGACTTTCTGTCCCTTTTCGAGAGCGTCAACGTGCATTTCGATTGTGGCTGTGCCGTACTCCAGAGAATATTCCTTGCTGACAGTCTCTGCAGGAAGCTTGCCTTTCTTTCTTATCGGAACAAAGCCCTTTTTCTGATTGTAGGCAAGGGGCATTCCGAAAATAAAACCTCTTGACTCGGGAGCAACGATGATATCATAATCCACATCCTTGAGCGCCTCGGCAATGTCGTCCACCGACTGAACGAGAGCATCCGGGTTTTTGAGAAGTGTTGTTATGTCTCTGAAAATTATTCCCTCTTCGGGGAAATCCTTTATGCTCCTGATTGTATCCTTTAAATCCATCTGGTATCCCTCCGTTGTGATAAACTTTACATCTAAAGTGATTTTACCATCTGAAAGAGCTTATTTCAAGCTGTATCCGCTCAAATCCGTTATAATAATTTATTTTTGGCGAATATGTTATGTCGGCGAAAACATTGGCACCCATACCCCTGAGAAGCTTTTCGCATTCCGTTTTGCCGAAAACGCTGCACATTTCGTCAAAAAGCATTTCCGCATTGCCGAACCATATTCCGTCTAGCTCGGCGGTGCCGTCGTCGAATATCATTTTAACGGCGTTTTTGTTTTTGCCCATTATGTACATTCTGAGAATTTTCAAATGCTTGGCGGCAAACAGCGGCTTGCGGTTGCCTTTGCCGCAGGGCTCGATAAGGGACAGCTCCATTATGACATCCTTCGTTACTGCGGAAAAATTGACTGCGGCATCAATTGTTACACGCTTGAATCTTTCGGCGGTTTCCGGCCAGCCGGGCTCATTCATCCGCCTTATAAATTCGTCCAAATCCGACCGCTTTAATGTCATTCCGGCCGCCATGGGGTGCCCTCCGAAACGGTAGAGCAAGTCCTTGACAGTCATAAGCCGCTCGAATATGTCGAAGCCTTCTACGCTTCTGGCAGAGCCCTTTATATATCCGTCCTCACCGCTGTCGGTAAGTACAACTGTAGGCTTATAGTAAATATCCTTTATCCTTCCGGCGGCTATTCCGGCCACACTTTCGTGGCAGGAAGGGCTGTATTCTATAATTATATCCGAGGCAGGCGGCTCGCTGTATTTTGATACTATGGTCTTTACAGCGGCATCGGTTTCACGCTTGCGCTCGTCATTGAGCTCTATGAGCTCATCGAGTATTTCCTCGGCCTCGGCTCGGCTTTGGGAGAAAAGAAGACTCATAACAAGCCTTGATGTTGACATTCTTCCTCCGGCATTTATTACCGGACCGATGAAGAAGCCCACTCTGCCCACCGATATGCGCTCGCCGGCCTTAAGGCACCTGTCAAGGAGAGCCCTCATGCCGTAATTGTCGGTGTCCTCCAGTATTTTGAAGCCTTCCTTTACTATTATTCTGTTTTCGTCGGTAAGGTCAACTATGTCGCAGACTGTGGCCACGGCGGCATACTGCAGGAGAGAGCCCAGCTTGCCGGACTTTCCGAAAAGAGCATATAATGCTTCGGCTATACGATAGGCTATGCCGGCTCCGCACATCTGCTTGAAGGGATAGGGGCAGTCAGGCCGTTTGGGATCCACAACGGCTCGGCATTTTGGAATTATATATTTTGTTTCGCCGTTTTCCTTTATGTACTGCACCTCGTGGTGGTCGGTGACGATAACCTTTATTCCCAGAGATTCTGCCCGCTCCACAACATCTGCGGCGGCAATGCCGTTGTCACAGGTGATTATGAGGTCTATGCCGTCTTTGACGGCGTCGTTTACTATGCGGTCGTTTATGCCGTAGCCGTCGATAATTCTGTCGGGAACATCATAATCGGCAATACCGCCGCACTCCCTTATGGCTGTAACGAGAATGTAGCCGGACATACAGCCGTCCACATCGTAGTCCTGAACAACCCGTATTTTTTCTTTATTTTCAATTGAAGCCTTAAGAACCGGAATGAGCTTATCCATATCCTTCATATCGTAGGGACTGTGAAGTTCAGCCAATGTTCCGAAAAGGAATTTTCTTATGCTGTCGTCCCCGACAATATCTCGGTTCCTTATAAGCTTGGCCGTAATGGGGGATATTCCGAACTGCTCCCCTATGGCCTTAAAATCGGCCTTTTTGTTGGACAAAAACCATTTTTCCATGCAATCACCCAATAATAGAACAAGGGCGGTTTGTACCGCCCAAAAAAGTTTTTTAAAATTAATTTTTATGCAGGAGTCTGCTCCAGAGCATTTATGACTGCCAGCTTTATAACTCGGCTGGAATCCGTAGCGCCGGAGATATCGTCCACCATAACGCTGTTTTCGTCTACAATGCTGTCAATGATGTTTTCGGCATCCTGACCTTTTTCTGTAACAAAGTCCTCAATGGTTATTTTCTTGATGTCGGCGCCTTTGACAATTACAGAAACCTTGGCATAAAGTGTCTCATAGGTATATTCCCCGGTATAGGTGCCGTCGGCCAATTCCTCAAGGTTAATTTCGGTTATAGGTACGTTTACAACCTCGTCAAATTTCTCTCCAACGCCTCTGTAGAAGGATATTCCGAAGCCTATTGCAAAGAGGGTAACTCCCCAAGCAACTATTAACAGGCACTTCTTGACGGTCATACGTGTGTAGCTTCCAGCCATTTAAAATTCCCCCAATAACGGACATAAGACAAACAATAATTTTTCGGCCTAATGTCCTAAATCTTCTACGACATATTATATCATCAAAGGACTCATATTACAAGGCTGTTATTTTTTTCAGTGAGTTAGATAAAAAACATTCCGCTTCGTTTGCTTAATTATGGCAGGTTAGTATTGAATTCATTTAAAATAAAGGTTAAAATATACGTTTACTATGGTAATAATTGAACTTTGGTGATAAAATAAGCATACAAAAGTTTTTAAGGGATAAGAAACATAAGGAGGGGTAATCATGATTTCAACAGTAAGCATTTTTGAAATGCAGCTTATAATAAATTGTGACCACAAGGATCCGCATACAATACTCGGCATGCATGAGGTACTGCACGACGGAAAGGACGTTGTGTCCTTCAGGACGTTTATGCCCGGCGCCCGTGAGGTGTACGTTATTGACAAGGCCGATGAGGAAAAAATTTATAAGGCCGAGAAAATACATGAGGACGGCTTTTTTGAGGCCGTAATCGAGGACAGAAACCAATGGTTTAAATATTTGCTTAAAATCATATACTGGGATGGAACCGAAAAAATAACCGAGGATATTTATTCCTTTGCTCCGACTTTGGGAGACTATGACAGATATTTGTTCGGCGCCGGAAACCATTATGATATCTATAATAAGCTGGGCGCAAATCTTTGTAATGTTGACGGCGTGGACGGCGTTTCTTTTGCGGTTTGGGCACCCAACGCCAAAAGCGTCAGCGTTATAGGCTCATTTAACTATTGGGACGGCAGAGCAACACAGATGAGAATATTGGGCAACTCCGGAATATGGGAAATATTTATTCCGGGAGCCGTAGAATACGACAGATATAAATTCAGAGTTAAGGACAGCAGCGGAAAAACCGTGGATAAGAGCGATCCCTATGGATTCTATATGGAAAAAAGGCCGCAGAACGCCTCAATTGTCTATGACCTGGGTGTATACCACTGGAATGATGCCAAATGGATTAAACATCGTGAAAAATCCGATTCCTACAGAGAGGCAATGAACATTTACGAGGTTCATCTTGGAAGCTGGATGAGGAATGTAGAGGAAGATAACCGTCCTCTCACTTATAAGGAGCTGGCCGACAAGCTTACGTCATATGTTAAGAGCATGGGATATACCCATATTGAGCTTCTGCCCGTGGCGGAGCATCCCTTTGACGGAAGCTGGGGCTACCAGGTAACTGGCTATTATTCGCCGACAAGCCGCTACGGCGAGCCAGACGAATTCAGATATTTTGTAGACAGCTGCCACCAAAAGGGCATAGGAGTAATAATGGACTGGGTTCCGGGGCATTTCCCCAAGGATGCCAACGGCCTTGCCAGATTTGACGGAACGGCGCTCTATGAGCATGAGGATCCAAGAAAGGGCGAGCATAAGGAGTGGGGCACGTATGTGTTCAACTACGGCAGAAAGGAAGTAAGCAACTTCCTTATAGCAAATGTGCTGTTCTGGATTAGGGAATACCATATTGACGGCATAAGGGTTGATGCGGTTGCCAGTATGCTCTATCTGGACTACTACAGAAAGGCCGGAGAATGGGTTCCCAATCAGTACGGCGGAAGGGAAAACCTTGAGGCAGTGGAGTTCCTGAAGCATATGAATTCAGTTGTAAAGGGAGCATTCCCCGGAATACTCACATTCGCCGAGGAATCCACAGAGTGGCCTAACGTAACAAAGGATCCCGATAAAAACGGTCTTGGATTTACATTCAAGTGGAACATGGGCTGGATGAACGATTTCCTGAAATATATGAAGCTGGATCCCATATACAGAAGCTATCACCACAACGATATGACATTCGGCATAACATATGCCTATTCCGAAAACTTCGTATTGGTGCTTTCACATGACGAGGTTGTGCATATGAAGGGCTCCATGATTGGCAAGATGCCGGGAGATGAATGGCAGAAGTTCGCTAATCTGAGGGCGGCCTACGGCTTTATGTATATGTACCCCGGCAAAAAGCTTCTCTTTATGGGCAACGACATCGGACAGTATTCCGAGTGGAGCGAGGAAAGAAGCATTGACTGGCACATACTGGAGAATGAAAGAAATGCCGGATTGAACCTCTATCTTCAGGATTTGTTCAAATTATATAAGAAGGAGCCGGCTCTTTGGGAGAGGGATACCTATCCCGAGGGCTTCGAATGGATAGAGTGCGACGATGCCGCCAACAGCATACTTGCATTCACAAGATACAGCTCAAAGAGAGAAGAGCTTATGGTTGCGGTCTGCAACTTTACTCCGCAGACCATTATCGGATATAACATAGGCGTTCCCTATGAGGGATACTACAAAGAAGTTTTGAACAGCGACGATGAAAAATACGGCGGCAGCGGCATGATTAACAAAAAGGCAGTTAAGAGCAAAAACGAGCCCTGCAACAGATGCGGCCACAGGATTACCATAAATTTGGCACCTCTGTCCACGGCTATATTTACACTTACACCGAACAGCCGAGGAAAACTGTTCGCAAGATTAAAGGATAGTAAAGTTGAATGATTGGCTGGTAATTGACTATAAAAGTCCGATTGCTCCATGCTTTCAGCGGTCTCCGCTTCTGTTCCGGTCGGTGCTAAGCGGTCCTGCATGCCAGTGGCATGCGTTAAGGACGGACCGAAGTGAAAAAGGAGAACATTCACCGGATGTTCAGCGCCGCAATCGACCGAATTCGTACGCAGTTGATTTTTCTATGAAAACACTTTTATATTAAATTGATGTTGACTAGACTTGTTTTTTTGTGTATAATTCTATGGTATGGATATTAGAGTGGAGTACAAGCGCTGTATCCATGCAAAGCATCTCAGCAATTGGAGGGAGGGAAATTCATGTCAGAGGTTAGAGTTAAAGAAAATGAATCCTTGGATAGCGCTCTTCGCCGTTTTAAAAGAAATTGCGCGAAAGACGGTATTATGGGCGAGGTTCGTAAAAGAGAACACTATGACAAACCTAGCGTAAAACGCAAAAAGAAATCCGAAGCCGCAAGAAAACGTAAATACAAATAATTTTTGTAAATACAAAGAGGATGATATAAATGTCATACAAAGAAACGCTTTTACAGGATTTAAAGACGGCTATGAAGGAGAAGGATACTGTCCGTAAGAACACCATTCAGCTTGTCCGCTCAGGCGTTCTCCAGATTGAGAAAGACAAACAGGTCGAACTTGATGATGACGGCGTCCTTGATGTTATAGCTAAGGAACTTAAAAAGCGTCGTGACTCACTTCCCGAATATGAAAAAAGCGGTCGAACAGATTTAATTGATAATCTCAATAGGGAAATAGAAATCCTTTTGGGATACCTTCCTGAACAGTTGACTGAGGACGAAATTCAGAAAATAGTAGAAGAAACCATAGCCGAAACCGGTGCATCTACCATGAAAGACATGGGAAAGGTTATGGGTGCGGTTTCATCTAAAGTTAAAGGACGTGCCGACAACAGAGTTGTGAGTGGTTACGTAAAACAAATGTTAAGCAAATAATACGGGCAGCCGAGAGAAATCTCGGCTGTTTTTTTGTGCAGAAAAAATTGGCGTAAAAATGGTGATATTGCAGAAATAAATAGATTTGAGTCTTTACATTGGGGCTCAACTATGCTAAATTCAATATTAGTTTTAATTTAAAACGAAGGGAGGCTCAGCGCATTAGCGTTAAAGGACGCAAACTAACACTGAAAAGGCAGAAAATAATATTGCAAAAGTATAATTGCAGAAAGGAAACGTCATGAAGGAAATTGGCTTGAAAGATAAACTGAAAGGTGAAAAACTTAGCAGCCCCAACACATTGACGGGTGCGGCAATGCTTGTCGCACTGTACACTATTTTATCATTCTTTACACTTAAATTGAGTACCACATGGGAAATTGGCTTTGCGTATCTTGCTTTGGCCGTGTGCGGAATGTTGTATGGACCTGTTGCCGCCGGAATAGCGGGAGCTCTTGGAGATACGTTAGGCTTTATCGTAAGTCCCAACGGAGGATTTTTTATAGGATTTACGCTGAGCGCATTCATAATGGGATTTTTGTACGGCATTGTTCTTTATAAAAGGCCTGTAACATTGAAGAGGGTAATTGTGGCCACTCTCATTGTAACGCTTGTGTGTAATCTTACGCTTACGCCGCTGTGGCTCAAAATGATGTACGGCACAAATCTTATTGCTGCACCAAGGATAATAAGGAACGTAGTCTTGTATCCGGTACATACCGCTCTGCTTTACAGTGTGTTAAAAGGCGTGAGTAGCTTCAGGAAAAGCGGCAAAGCTGTTTAAGATGAAATCTGCGATTTCATCTTGTTGCGGAGGTAGCGAAAAAAGTTCTGGGAGAAACTTTTTCCGCTACGGTGGCTGTCATTAGGTTTCGCCGTCCTCGGAAGTGAATTCCTCGGACGCTGACTGCTGTGGATTATGTAAACCTTAAAAATAGGGCGTGAGAAAAACGAAGTTTTTCAAAGGGTGTATATAGACGCAGTCTATGTTAGTGTTTGAGGCAGAGCCTCAAGGTCTTAAAAAAACTTGAACTAAGCTCGATTTTATGTTAATATAGTTCAGTGAGTAAGCCGAACAGTCGCGCCCATTGGGTGAGGAAAGTCCGGGCTTCATAGGGCAGGGTGCCGGTTAACGGCCGGCGGAGGCGACTCCAGGGATAGTGCAACAGAAATAAACCGCCCGCTTTTGCGGGTAAGGGTGGAAAGGCAAGGTAAGAGCTTACCGCCGTTCTGGTAACAGAACGGGCTCTGTAAACCCCACCTGAAGCAAGGTCCGAGAAAAACTATGGGATTGCCCGTCCCGTTTTGATGCGACCGCATGATGACGTCGGCAACGGCGTACCAAGATAGATGACTGTTCAAGACAGAACCCGGCTTATAGACTTGCTCATACTAAGATAGCTCAGAGATTTCTGGGCTTTTTTTGTAACGGTGTACAATCAATATTATTGAAGGAGGAATCCCAATGGCGCTGACTTTGGAAGAGCTCTGCGCAGGAGCCGAAAAGGATTACGGCATGACGCTCATTGCCGGAGAAAAGGGCTTGGATAACATGGTGCAGTGGGTGCATTATATAGAAAGCGGCGATGTTCCGAGGTTTCTGCATGGCTATGAACTGGTTTTTACAACGGGAATGGAAAACCATGATGCCGATTGGCTGGTTAAGTTTGCCGAAAGGCTCCATGAATACGGTGCCTGCGGATTTGTTATAAACCTGGGCCCATACGTTAAGGATGTTCCAGAAAAAGTAATAGAATACTGCAACAATGTGGCGCTTCCGCTCTATACTATCCCCTGGGAGACCAGAATTGTCGATATAACATACGAATTTTGCCATCATATCGTGACCGACGAAAAGATGAACAGAAGCCGGGCCGAAGCCTTTATGTCCGCCATAAGCAATCCTTCCAAAGAAGAAAACTATAAGGAAGAGCTGGAGAAGAACGGCTTCAGCGACGGCGAGGAATACGCCTTTGCGGCAATGAAGCTGAAGGTGGACGACAAGACCAGAAGGGAGAGTGCAGAGCGCACGGCCAGATATGGAACGGTGAGAGCCCTCAATAAATATACTACGAGACATTCCGTGTTTATGATGGATAAGCTTATGCTTATCATATGCCAGGGCATTGGACGGGATGAATTTGAAAACGAAATGGAAAAACAGGCGGAGACTTTGAGCAAAGCCTATCCCGAGGATAAAATTTATGTGGGAACATCGTCCTATGAGGATGACAGTAAGCTTTTGGCAAGGGCATATAAAAGAGTCTGCGGAGTGGTGAAGCTGGCCGAAAGCTATGATATGCCCTTTGCGGAGTATTCAAAAACAGGAATGTATAAGCTCCTGATGGCCGTGGATGACAAAAGCAGTCTGAAAGAATACTACGACGACTGCCTTGGCCTGCTTATAAAATATGACGAGAAAAACAATACGGATTATGTAAAAACACTGCGTCTGTATCTCGACAACGACTCCAGTATAGCCGAAGTGGCAAGACTTACATTTGTACATAGGAATACCGTAAACTATAAAATTAAAAAGATAAAGGACATACTGGGCTGTGAGCTTAACCAAAGGGATAAGCTCAGGCTGACATTGGCCTTTGCGGTGGAAAAGATTATATAAAAGGGGTGCCTTAAGTCGAGAATGATGCTGACTTAGGGCTCTTTTTTATTCCTCCAAAATAGCCCTGGCCTTTTTGTATTTTTCCAGCCGTTCAAAGTCCCGGGCAGTGGGATTTTTTATTCGGCTCATATCCATGTTGTCAGCCAGATCGGAGAGCTTAACCGCTTTTGCGATGGGATTTGACTTTAAACGGCGGACATATTCCATGTAATCCCCGCCTTCTATCCTTGTGAGAAGGCAAACTGCTTCGATTATTTCCTTCGGAAAGCCCTCAGCTTCAAGGTTACCGGCGGTTGTGTCCGTATCCTCCAAAACATCGTGGAGAACTGCGGCGCACTGCTCATATTCTCCGCCGCTTACGTTTAACATCACTCTAAGGGGATGGAATATATAGGGCTTTCCGGCCTTGTCAAGCTGACCGTCGTGGGCTTTTGCGGCCAATTCAATTGCTTTGTTTATTAGCATGTTATCACCTCATTTTTGTAAAAAGCTAGGTATGAAAGCACGATTGCTCCATTCTGCGCCTCTCCGCTTCCGCTCCGGTCGGCGCTAAGCGAACATCCACCGGATGTTCAGCGCCCCGCAATCGCCCGTATTCGTTCTCGTGCC
This sequence comes from Clostridiales bacterium, assembly GCA_021202325.1. Taxonomy (GTDB): domain Bacteria; phylum Bacillota; class Clostridia; order Lachnospirales; family Anaerotignaceae; genus Metalachnospira. Next base: position 11,439 of record JAJQDF010000294.1, read on the forward strand.
ATTTTTATAAAAAATGGTACGTGACTCATACGGTTAGGTTTTCTAATAGTTATGCTCTCAACCATACAAGCATGGCACGAGCATAACTATTGAAAACACTTTCATAGTATATAGAATAACATATTTTTGCGGAGAATATTATGGTTTTCGGAATTTATTGCAGAAAATCTGTGCTGACGGACAAGGGCGAGTCTGTGGAAAATCAGCTGGAAATGTGCAGGGAGTACATAATAAATAAGTTTGGGGACGGAAACGGCATAATTGTATACGAGGACGAAGGTTATTCGGGAAAAAACACAGTGAGGCCGCAGTTTTTACGGCTGAGGGAGGACATAAGGCTTAGAAAGCTGGATTTTGTAGTTTGCTACAGGCTGGACAGGATAAGCCGAAGCGTCAGCGATTTTTCCGCAATGGTGGAGATGATGAACCGATATAAAACCGGGCTGATATGCATAAAGGAGGAATTCGACACATCCAAGCCCATGGGAAAGGCCATGATGTACATAGCCAGTGTTTTTTCTCAGCTGGAGAGGGAAACCATTGCCGAAAGGGTGAGGGACAACATGCTTATGCTGGCTAAGGACGGCCGATGGCTTGGCGGCAATACTCCGCTGGGGTATAGCTCGGTCAGAGAGCCCTATGACGGGGCGGACGGCAGGAGAAAATATCTTTGCCGCCTGAAGGAAACAGAGGAGTTAGAGAAGGCAAAGCTGATATATTCGGCATATTTGAATTACGGGAACCTGTCAAAGGCGGCGGAGAAAATAAATAAACAGGGAATTAAAACTCAGACCGGCAGGGAATTTACTGCCTCTGCCCTGAAGGATATTCTATCCAATCCTGTTTACTGCCGAGCCGATGGGGAGGCTTTTAGATATTTTGAAAACCGAGGCATACCAATCTGGGGTGAGCCTTCACAATACGGATTCATAGCCTATAACAAGAAGGAGGACATGGTGCTGGCGGTGGGGTGTCATTTGCCGGCAGTTGAGGGCAAAGCATGGATTGAGGCTCAGAAGCTGTTGGAAAAGGGCGAGAATGTAAGCCTGATGAGGGGAGAAGCCCTTGCCTCCGGAGCTATTATCTGCGCATCCTGCGGCGGCAGAATGTATGCCGTAAAGAGAAGCGGGAACCGAGGCTTCGACTATATTTGCGCAAACAAAAGAAGGCATAGGGGATGCAGTGCCAAAAATCTGAACGGCATAAAGACGGATGATGAAATTAAAAAATATATTGTAAATGCGGATTTATTTGATATGAAAAGGAAAGTTAGGGAGGATTTAAAGATTACAGCAGACGATGGGAGAATAACGATTGAAAAACAGAGACAAAATGATGATTTCGTATAATTACAAGACAACGTTGATTATATTAATCGTAACGCAAAAAGGCTATCGGTTCTCGTTGGTTCGAGTTAAGACAGCCTTTTGTTAATCTATATGTGGTTGCTGAAATAAGGTAACAGCTTAAATCTCAAATCCGCCGATACCAAATGCGCCCGGTCCCGAGTGGGTGGATATTACACAGCCGGTCGGTATCCATGTGGGATTGGTGTAGCCGAATTCCGCCGCAATGGCCTCTATTTCTTTTTTAAGGCCTTCGTCAAGCCCAGCGGAATATACAAGATAGAAGGATTCCTTTTCCAGCTTATGCTCTGTGAGATATTCCCTGACAAGCTTTTTGCATACCTTGGCCATTGTGCCTCTGTATTTCTTTGTGCCGACAAGGGCTCCGTCCAGTATTTCGATAAGGGGCTTAAGTCCAAGAAGGGTGGCCACAAGATAGGCCGAGTTTGAAACCCTTCCGCCGGCCTTGAGATATTCCAGGTCGCCGGGGAAAAAGGCGAAAAGCGCTCTGTCAACCCAGTAGGCGGCCTCCTTTATGACATCATCCACGGAAGCATCGGGATTTTTCTCTATATATTGGGCAACCTTTATTATAACAGAGCCCTGCCTGCCGGTGACGCCCTTTGTGTCAAAATGGGTTACAAAGCCCATGCCTTCGCTTCCTATTATGGAGTTCTGGTATGTGGCCGTAGTCACGGCGGAATAGCAGAGATGGAGTATGTGGGCATTGGGATCTTCCTGATGTATTTTCTCGAACATATCCTTGTATTCCTCAGGATTTGTGGCGCTGGTCATGGGCAGCTTTTTGGTTCTGGCATAGCTTTCGAAAAGGTCGGTAACGGGAAATTCTCCGTCATTCAGGCTTTTGCCCTCCATGGATACGTGCATGGGTACTGTTTTTATGTTATATCTGTCTATGGTTTCCTTAGTAAGATCGGCGCCGGTTTCGGCGACAATTACGAATTTCGGCATTTCTATTTCACCTTTCAGTTATTTATTAAGTAATGAGTCATAAACCCTCACGCTGTTTATTATAAAACATTATTACTATATAGTCAACGGTTTTGAAAAAGATGTCAAGTAGTTTTTAAAATTACATATTAATGTTAGCAATGCCATAAATGCCCGCGGCTGCGGGCATGTGAGTTATTAAATGTAATTTTTGATATATCCATAGCCTTCCTTATCAATGTCGGCGGAAGGAATAAACCTAAGGGATGCACTGTTTATGCTGTAGCGCTTTTTTCCGCCCGGTTCATCGTAGATGTGGCCGAGGAAAGCCCTTCCCACACGGCTTATGGCCTGCATTGTCAAATCCTCATCAAATACATCGGGAAATTCCTCTATGGCGTTGGGATCTATGGGCTTTTTGAAGGAAGCATAGCCGTCTCCCGCATCGTATTTATCCTTGGAGCTGAAAAGAGGCTCGCCGGTAGTTATGTCAACATATATGCCGTCGTCGAATTTATCCCAGTATTCGTTTTCGAAGGGAGACTCGCTCTCGTTTTCCTGGGTTACGGCAAACTGAAGGGGAGTAAGGGTTTCCTTCAGCTCCTGTCTGGATTTCCTCGTATAGAGTGAGGGATCGATAACAGCGGCCTTCAATGTCCTTATTTTGTTAAAATTGATATGGCAGTAGCCCCTCGGGTTTTTGTCGAGATATTTCTGATGGTAAAGCTCGGCAGTGATATATTTTGTTAAAGGCAGACATTCCACAACGACCTTTTCGGCATATCTCTTTTGCAGATTTAAAAGGGAAGCCTCTATCGTTTCCTTCTCGCTCTCGTCGGTGTAGTATATTCCTGTGCGGTACTGACTGCCCACATCGACGCCCTGACGGTTTATGCTTGTGGGATCTATTGTGTAGTAGTATTCCTCCAAAAGCTCCGAAAGGGGAATGACATCGCTGTCGTAAACAACCTTTACGGTTTCGCAGAAGCCGGTTTCCATTTTGTGCAGGTCGTTGTATTTTACATCGTCAAGATGGCCGTTGGCGTAGCCGACCTCGGTTTCAATAACGCCCTTAACTTCTGTATCCATATATTTCTGCAGGCCCCAAAAGCATCCGCCTGCCAAGTAAATCTCCTTTTTATTCATATAAACACCTCCGATATAATTATAACACCAACCGGTCTTTCTTTAAAGCCTGCCTTGCAAACAAATATGAAAAGAGATACAATAATCTCATCATTATTTTTTAGGGAGGAATGGCTGTGTACGAAAAAGTTTACTCAAATCCGGATGTTTACAAAATATTTGTTCCGCTGCCGGACAATCCGCTTCAAAATCTCAATTGCTTTGTTATAAAAACCGATAAGCGAAACCTCATTATCGATACGGGCTTTAACCGTCCGGAATGCGAAAAAGCTCTGAGGGATGGGCTTAATGAGCTTGAAATAGATATTAACGAAACAGATTTGTATCTCACCCATCTGCACAGCGACCATGTGGGACTGGCGGCCACAATAATGCCGAAGTCTTCCACAATATATATGGGACGGGTTGACTATGACTATCTCATGACATCGGTGACCGGAACCCATTGGGCGGATACCGAAAAGGAATTTCTCCGCCACGGCTTCCCCATGGACAAAATTATTGAGCTGAGAACAAGCAACCCGGCCAGAGCCTACGAGGTTGCAGGCCCATTCGATGCTGTAAGGCTGGAGGACGGAGACAAGTTTACAGTGGGAGACTATGAGTTCAAATGCATATATGTTCCGGGACATACGCCGGGGAATACATGCCTTTACTATGAGAAGGACGAGCTTATGTTTTTGGGCGACCATGTGCTTTTTGACATTACTCCCAACATAACATCGTGGTTCGGCGTAAAAGACTCATTGAGCGACTACTTAGAAAGCCTGAAAAAGATAAGGCAGTACAAAATGAGGACAGCCCTTCCTGCCCACAGGAACACAAAGGGCATAAATGTATATGACAGAATTGACCAGCTCCTTGTACATCATCAGGAAAGGCTGAAGGACACAGAAAAGGTTGTAAGAATGATACCCAATTCCACGGCCTACGAAATAGCGGCCTATATGAAATGGTCCATGAGGGGACGCAGCTGGGAGGAATTCCCCGTCAGCCAGAGATGGTTCGCCGTGGGAGAAACAATAGCCCATTTGGACTACCTTATGGCCAGAGGCGCAGTGAAATGCGATGTGGACTCTGAGGGAACGCATAGGTATACGATGATATAACAGAAACATATATTAGTTTTAAAACTCCCGTTGGTATTTTTGACGGGAGTTTTTGGTTTTATATGAAAAATGTCTATGCTCTCATATTTCTGCAGTCTCTAAGTATTCCTCAAGACAGAGACCATTGCCGGTTATATACTCGGCAGATTCCTCTTCCACATAGCGGAAATGCCAGGACTCATAGGAAATCTGGGTAATGTCCTCTTTGTCGGCAGGGTATCGAAGTATGAAGCCGTATTTCCAGCAGTTTTCCCTCAGCCATATGTTTTCGGCGGTTGTTTCCTGATTGTCGTCAAGAAGCTGATAATCGGCGGAGACTATGTCCAGCGCCAGACCTGTTTCGTGTTCGCTGTAACCGGGAGGCATAACCTGTTTAAGGGCTTCCTCGCAGGCGGAGTTGTAGTCCATGCCCTGCCCCATGTAGGTAGAAATGTCCTCGGCCAGTATTTCTTCCTGCCATTCACTGCTTCTGTAGGCACTGGCGATACAAAAGGAAAGCCCTTCTTCGCTGCCGTCGGAGAGCATTTGGCTGAGGGCATCATATATATCCTCATCCACTTGGGAATAACCGTTGTTAAGTGTCTTAAGGGTTACGGTGTAGTCATCGGGCAGGGGATTGTCCTTATTTACAAGTATAAGAAAACGGCTGTTTTCATCGTCCGTGCTGAAGGAGAGATTGGCGGCCTTAAATTTTCCGTCTTCGGACATTTTTGATATGCCGTAGGCCAGGGATATACACAAAATAAAAATTATTGCCTCTATCAGTATTATTAATCTCAATTTTTTTCTTCTCATAAAATTATCCTCCTTTTCATGAAAGAAGGATAATATAT
>JAJQDF010000048.1 GCA_021202325.1 Clostridiales bacterium
CTTATGTGTTTTGGAGGTTTAAAACGGCTTCAGCATTAGTTCGTATTGGTTATAAGTGAAAATTTTTAACGGATTTTTTAGCGAATCTACCCAATGACAGCTTTTATAACTATATTATATAATCAAACTGTAAAGCGAAAGTCAACTTATATTTATATATTCCGCCTTGATAAGGGCGTTTGGCATGGAGGAGGAAAGCTATGTATAACAGTCTTGTAATAAAGGAAGGGGACACAGTTACCACTGTGATTGCCGCCATAAAAGCCGGAGAAAAAATAATATATGACATTAACGGCGAGGAAAAAAGCCTTACGGCCTGCACAGATATTCCTATCTATCATAAGGCCGCCCTGAAGGATATTAAAAAGGGCGATGTTGTTATAAAATACGGCTGTAAGATAGGCTATGCCCTTCAGGATATAAAAGAGGGCGAGCATGTACATACATGGAATCTGGACAGCTCGATGAAGTGATGGGAGGAAAAGCTATGAAATTCAAGGGATATAGAAGGCCGGACGGAAGAATAGGAATTAGGAACCATGTGCTCATACTGCCATGCTCGCTGTGCGCCAGTGAAACGGCAAGATTCATAGCCAGCCAGGTTCCCGGAGCGGTGTATATACCCAATCAGGGCGGCTGTGCGGCATCGGCGGCGGATATAGAGATGACATTCAAGGTGCTGTCGGGCTTTGCCGCAAACCCCAACGTATACGGCACTGTTGTAATAGGAAACAACTGCGAGGGCGTTCAGGCCCATGTCCTTGTGGAGAGGATAAAGGCGCTGACCAATAAGTCTATCGAAAGCGTTGTTATAAGGGATGCCGGCGGAACAATAAAGGCCGTGGAGCTTGGTGTAAAATACGCCATGAATATGAGCATGGATGCTTCCCTCTGTGAAAGGGAGGAAGCCGACATTTCCGAGTTTATACTTGCCACCGAATGCGGAGGAAGCGATCCCACCAGCGGACTTGCGGCAAACCCGGCGTTGGGCTATGTCAGCGATAAGCTTGTAAACATGGGAGCAACCAGCATACTTTCGGAAACGACAGAGTTAATGGGAACCGAGGATATATTGGCGGCAAGATGCATTAACGAGAGGGTTGCCAATGACCTTTTGGCAATGATAAAAAATAATGAGGAGCATTTCATATTGGCCGGAGAAAACATCCGTGACGGAAATCCTTCGCCGGGAAACAAGGAGGGCGGCCTTACAACGATTGAAGAAAAATCACTGGGCTGTATAAATAAGGCCGGATATTCCACAATAAATGAGGTTTACGGCTACGGCGAACAGATTGATAAAAAGGGACTTGTAGTTATGGATACGCCGGGACAGGATATTGCATCCATAGCTGCAATGGTTGCCGGGGGTGCGCAGATAGTCATATTCACCACAGGAAGGGGAACACCCACAGGAAACGGCATTGTTCCGGTAATAAAACTGACGGGAAATGCCGAAACATATGAACTTATGCACGACAATATCGATTTTGACGCCAGTGCCATTGTTGCCGGAAAGGCGAGTATTGCCGAGATGGGCGAGAAGCTCTTTGAGCTTATGATGGAGGTCGTAAACGGCAAAAAGAGTAAAGCCGAAGCCTTGGGCTTTAATGATATGTCTATGGCGAGAAAGTGCAACTTCTGTTAAAAGCGTTTTCAATAGACAGGCTCGTGCCATGCTTGCATGGCAAAGAGCCTGCCTATTAGAAAACCTGACCGAGATGAATACGTAGCCATTTTTTGAAGAAAAATGAGCGGAGTATGAATCGAGGTTCAATTGCGAGAATGCGAAGCATGGAGCAATCGACTTTTAACAGAAGTTATGGAGTAATACTTTGCCATGTAAACATGGCACCACATGGCTATTAGAGGATCTGACCATGATGAATATTTACCATTTTTTCAAAATGGCACAAGTATGAATCGCGGCTCGATTGCATGGCGCTGAACATCCGGTGGATGTTCGATTAGAGCCGACTGGAGCGGCAGCGGAGATGCGAAGCATGGAGCAATTGACTTTTAATAGAAGCTGTCCCTACAGGATTTTCAATAATTTAAATTAAAAAGCCGACTATTTCGATAGCCGGCTTTTAATAGTTGGTGCTTAACAGTCGTTAGGCGTTTTCTTTTTCATTTTTCACGTTTTTGTCTTTTACATTATCCCTTATCCACTGTCTATAGAAAATTATGGACAGAACTGTCGCAATGCTCCAGCCGAAGGGCCATGCCATCCAGATTCCGGTAGACGTGCCGATCATGTTGGAGAACAATGCCGCCAGGCCTACCCTTATTATAAGGTCGGTGAATGTGGAAATCATGAATCTTCCCATGGCGCTGACACCCCTCAGTATTCCATCGGCCACAAGCTTTGTGGCTACCACAAAGTAGAACGGCGAAAGTATTCGAAGGTAAATTACACCAGTCTGTATTGCTTCCGTTGAGCCGTCGTTCATGAAGAATTCTATGAACGTCTGTCCGCAGAGAAGATAGAGTATGACTATTGGCACACTGACTATGTAAACCATTTTCAGTCCGGCGCCGAATCCGGCTTGTATTCGCTCGTTTTTACCGGCGCCGAGATTTTGTGCAGAGTAGTTTGAAATACCGTTGCCGAATGTGCCGTAGCTTGTAACAACCAGGTTGTTCAGCTTTACTGCGGCGGAGTATCCGGCCATTACCGATGCGCCGTAGCCGTTTATAAGGCTCTGTATTATTATGTTGCCGACCGAAACGAAGCTCTGCTGAAGTATGCTTGGCACGGCAACTGTGGATACCTGTTTCAGCGTTGACAGTGAAAATTTAGGCACAGAGCCTTCGGTATGTATTCCGGCAAGCTTTTTTATAACAACAAGCATGGCCGCCACACAGCTTATTCCCTGGCAGATGAATGTAGCCCAGGCAACACCAGCAACGCCCATGTTGAGGGATGTTACAAAGAAGTAGTCCACCAATATATTTGCCGTCGATGATATTGCCAAGAATATGAAAGGCGTTCTCGAGTCGCCCAGTGCGGAAAATATTCCTGTGGCTATGTTGTAGAAAAACAGGAAGAACAGTCCGCCGATATAAATGTTCAGATAAAGCTCGGAATCGGCAAAAACTATTTCCGGCGTCTGTATCAGCCTCAAAAGGGTGGGGCAGAGAAGAAAGCCGAGAACCATAAGCGTTCCGCATAGAACTGCTCCGGCGATCCATGTGGTATAAACGGCGGTTTTCATCTGATTGTATTTTTTTGCGCCGAAAAGCTGTGAAACTATAACCGAACAGCCGATGTTGCAGCCGAAGGCGAAGGCTATAAATATAAGCGTTATTTCATAGGAATTGCCGACGGCCGCCAAGGCATTTTCTCCTATGAATTTGCCGGCTATGAGCGAGTCGGCTATATTGTAAAGCTGCTGGAAAATAATGCTTCCGAAAAGCGGCAGGCAGAATTTCCACAGCACGGTCTGCGGATTTCCCTCCGTAAGGTCTTTAACCATTTATGTCATCTCCTAAT
>JAJQDF010000028.1 GCA_021202325.1 Clostridiales bacterium
ATATTAAATTTTATCGCTTTAGTCAAGCAAATAAACGTTTTCTAATGCCATTTTCAGACATTAAAATTTATTGTTTTATTTATTTTCCTTAAAACCTTCAAGTTTCGCCTTTTTGTACTCGGCAAACCTATCCTCATCCAACGCCAAACGTATTTCCTCCATCATTGTGTTGAAGAAATACAGATTGTGCATTACGCACAAACGCATGGCCAGCATTTCTTTTGCTTTGAACAAATGGCGGATATATGCCTTTGTGTAGCGCCTGCAAACGGGGCAATCGCATGTGTCGTCAATGGGCGTGTCATCCAGCTCGTATTTGGCATTCATAAGGTTAAGCTTGCCCCTATTGGTGTAAACGTGGGCATGACGGCCGTTTCTCGCCGGAAGAACGCAGTCGAAAAAGTCAATGCCCCTCTCAACGCTTTCCAATATATTTTCCGGTGTGCCTACCCCCATAAGATATGTGGGCTTATTCTGCGGAAGATATGGCACGACCTCCTCCAAAACGTGGTACATCTCAGCATGGGTTTCGCCTACAGCCAATCCGCCGACGGCATAGCCGTCCAAATCCAGCTCGGATATTCTTTTGGCGTGTTCAATGCGGATGTCGTCATAAATTGCGCCTTGGTTTATGCCGAAGAGCATCTGCTTTTTATTTATCGTGTCGTCCAAAGTATTGAGCCTGTCCATTTCGGCCTTACAGCGGTACAGCCAGCGGGTTGTGCGCTCCACGGAATTCTGAACATAGCTTCTGTCGGCCAGTGCCGGCGAACATTCATCGAAGGCCATGGCGATTGTTGAGCCGAGATTTGACTGTATCCTCATGCTTTCCTCGGGGCCTATGAACAGCTTTCTGCCATCGATGTGGGAGTTGAAGTAAACGCCTTCCTCCTTTATTTTCCTGAGCTGAGCCAGCGAAAACACCTGAAATCCGCCGCTGTCTGTCAGTATCGGCTTATCCCAAACCATAAATTTGTGGAGGCCGCCAAGCTTCTTTACGACTTCATCGCCGGGGCGTACATGCAGGTGGTATGTGTTTGAAAGCTCGACCTGGCATTTCAGATTTTCGAGATCCTCGGTAGAAACTGCGCCCTTTATTGCGCCTGCCGTACCGACATTCATGAATACGGGAGTCTGGATAACCCCGTGGGGAGTGTGGAATTCGCCTCGTTTGGCTCGTCCGCTTACTTTTAATAATTTATACATAAGATATTCTCCATTTAAAAATTTTTGTATTAATCTATTTTACATTGTAAACATAAGATTTTCAAGACCGAGAAAATATGTTATAATCAATAAAAGAATGACTAATGTATTGAAACCGTATGAATACGAAGGAGAAAAGCCATGATTGACTACATTGCAACAACTACATTCGGGCTGGAAGCCTGTGTTAAAAGAGAAATAATAAAGCTTGGGTTTGAAAACATAAGAACCTTTGACGGCCGTGTGGAATTTACCGGGGACGAAAGCGCCATTCCTAAGGCCAATCTTTGGCTGCGCTGTGCCGGAAGAGTTTATGTAAAAATGGGCGAATTCAAAGCTATGTCCTTTGAAGACCTATTCCAGGGAACGAAGGCTCTGCCTTGGGGCGACTGGATTCCCGTTGACGGAAAATTTACCGTTGTCGGCAAAAGCGTAAAGAGCACCCTCCATTCTGTGCCGGACTGTCAGGCCATAGTTAAGAAGGCCATCGTTGAGAAGCTGAAGGAAAAATACGAGGTGGACTGGTTCGATGAAACTGGAGCGGAATACACGGTTCAGGTGGCGCTTTTGAAGGATGTTGCCACGCTGACCATTGACACCAGCGGTTCAGGCCTTCACAAAAGGGGATACAGAGCCAATGCCCTTGATGCGCCGCTGAAGGAAACCCTTGCGGCGGCCATGGTGGAGCTCAGCTTCTGGAACAAGGACAGAATACTGCTGGATCCCTTCTGCGGCTCGGGAACTATCCCCATTGAGGCGGCGCTAATGGCTAGGAACATTGCACCGGGGCTCAACAGGCATTTTGCCTCGGAAAAATGGGAGCGAGTGCCGGAAAGCCTTTGGAAAGCGGAGCGCCGGAAATGCTATGAGGCCATAGACTATGACTGTATGCCTGAGATTTACGGCAGCGACATAGATCCGGCTGCCATTGAGCTGGCCAAGGCCAATGCTGAGATTGCCGGCGTTGACGACTGCATAACATTTGAAGTTAAGCCGGTGGAGGAGCTGGAGCTTTACGGCGATTACGGCTGTTTGATAACAAATCCGCCATACGGAGAGCGTCTCGGCGAGGTAAAGGATGTCGAAAATATGTACCGCTCCCTCGGCGGCACAATGCACGGCAACAAAACATGGTCAACCTATCTCATAACATCGATGGAGTATTTCGAGAAGCTTTTCGGCAGGAAGGCCGATGCGAAGCGCAAGCTTTTCAACAGCCGAATAAAGATTGACTACTATCAGTTCTATGGTCCGAGGCCGCCGAAAAAAGAGGATAAAGAGACAGAATAATTAATCTGTAGTTATAAAAAAGAAAATTAAAATTTTGCAATATTTTAGGGGCATATCCTTTGATGTGCCCCATTTCTTCGTTTATGCTCATTTATACATATTTTCTACGGTTTCCTTTGTACACTCTATGAAGTTTTTCACCGCCGGAGTGGCGTATTTGTGGGACTGTATCGCAATGCCGAGCTCTCTGTAAACCTTCGGCCTCGTTTCCATAATTTTTATTGGCGTTTCCCTGTTTCTGAGAAGAAGCTCCGAAAGTATGCTCATGCCGAGGCCCCTCTCCACCATGGAAAGTATGACGTTGTAATTTACATGGGAATTGCTGATATCCGGCTGAATACCGTATTTTTTGAATACCCTGAGAATGTCCTTGTTCAGACCGTAGGACGGCATAAGGAATTTTTTGCCGTTAAAATCCGTCAGCGGAAATGTTTTATTTGTGTGCCTGTCGTCCGCCGGCATAATCGCCAGGAGGGGATCCTTCCTAAGGGGAATCCATTCGGTGGAATATTCTTCCTGCCGACTGAGAAAACCGATGTCTACGGTACCGTCCATAACCCAGCCGTAGATGTCGTCTGCGCCGCCGTCCTTTATTTCCACGGTTATGTCGGGGTAGTCGGTGTTGAATTTTTTGACTGAATCGGAAAGCCAGTGCATTATGATACTGGTGTATGAACCTATCCTTATGACCTTGTCCTTCATGTGGTTAACACGCTCAATTTCCACGTCCAGGGCGGCATTGGCGGCCACAAGCTTTTGTATGTATGGCAAAATTTTGCTGCAGTTGGGGGTAGGCTTAACGCCGTGGTGTCCCCTTATGAGGAGCTGAAAGCCGAATTCCTGCTCAAGGCCGTTCATCATGTGGGTAAGGCCGGATTGGGTGCAGCCCAGTATTTCAGCGGCTTTTGTGAAGCTGCCCATATTTATTGAGACCAGAAGAGCTTCGTATTTTTTGGTATCCATAATATTATCCTTTCAACATAAGCA
>JAJQDF010000047.1 GCA_021202325.1 Clostridiales bacterium
CTACATAGGAGGATAGAATATGAAACAGCACAAACGTTGGACAATAGCCCTTTGCATATGCCTTATAATGACTATTTATACAGGACATAAGCATAAATAATTTTGTTGATATTTTAACAATAAAGTGATATACTTATATCAAATAAATATCAGAACATCACGTTTCTCGTCACCGGATGGGAAACCCAAAAGTGTTCAGTCGATACCGTAGGTCTTTGAAGGTATCGATTGAGCACTTTTGTTTTATTAAGGAGGTAATTTTATGAGCTTTGAATTAAGAAAATTTACACCGCCGGACTTCACCGAAGAGAAATTTGTATCCGCACCCGATGCCGTACTTCTGCCGTCGCCAAAGGATGGAGTTGCGCCGGAGAACTACCACGCCATGAGCATTTTCCCGGAATACTTCAAGATTGGCGGCCAATGGCTTCTTGCCGAGGAAAGCCGCATGGACTGCGTAGCTGTATATGATAACGGCAAAATTTATGTCAAGGAATTCAGAAATCTTAAAAAAGGCGAATTAATCGTCGTCGGCCGCAGTGAAAACTGCGAAGAGGGCATATATGTATACCCCAACGGCTTTAACGAAGAAAAGCATGAAAAGGACGTTTTTGCATTCAGGCAGGGCAGGTCGAGGGAGACAGCATTTTCAAAGGACTATGACAATCTCTATGAGCTTCTGCGCCACGACAGGGATAACGGAAAAATAGTTTGGGTTATGGGGCCGGCATTTACGTTCGATTATGACGCCAGGGATGCCTTTTCCCGCCTTATTCAGCACGGCTATGTGGATGCGCTTTTGGCCGGAAATGCCCTTGCCACCCATGATTTGGAGGCAGCCTATCTAAATACAGCCCTCGGACAGAATATATACACCCAGGAGAGTCAGCCCAACGGCCATTATAACCATCTGGATACAATAAACCGTGTGCGTTACTACGGAACAATAGCGGATTTCATAGAGAAGGAGAACATAGACAACGGCATAATATACAACTGCGAAAAATACAACGCTCCCTATGTTCTTGCCGGCTCTATAAGGGACGACGGCCCGCTTCCGCCGGTATATGCCAACGTATATGAAGCCCAGGATGCCATGCGCAGCCAAATAAGAAATGCTACAACGGTAATCTGTATGGCAACCACCCTCCATACCATAGCCGCCGGAAATATGACTCCGTCCTATAGGGTTATGCCTGACGGAACGGTAAGGCAGGTCTATTTCTATTGTGTGGACATTGCCGAGTTTGCAGTAAATAAGCTTAGCGACAGAGGCAGCCTCAGCGCACGGGGAATAGTGACCAATGTTCAGGATTTCATCGTGAATTTGAGTAAGGAGCTTACGAAATAAAGATTCTGTATGCCAATATAAAAAGAGGTTCATCGATCCGTTTGAATGAATCGATGAACCTCTTAAGAAATATGTAATTAGCTGTACCGTATTACTTAACGGTAACATCTATTGTTTTTTCGGCAATTATCGTACCGTCGGAGGATCTCATTTTGAGATTTATCTCCGCTGTACCGGCCTTTAAGCCTTCGAGATAAAGTACTGAGCCTTCTGCGGTCTTTGCAAACTTGGCCGAAACAATGCCTACTTTGCTGAGGCTTCCTGTAAGATATGCCTCCACATCTGCCGAGCAGGTTATTGTTACTGTAGCCGACTGACCGACGCTAAGGCTTACGCTTTCGGATGAAACTGTTATTTCTGCGTTGCCCTTGACCTCTTTGGCATAAATATCGGCCATGGATGTAAGGCTGTTCTTTTCCAGTGTCTGTATGCTGTTTATGGGGATAGCCAAATTCAGGTTCTGTCCTGTCACTGTGCCGGTTGATGTGCTCTGTGCCACCTCGCCGCTGGTTATGCCTATTACCTGACCGCTGGTGTTAATGAGGGCGCCGCCGCTGCTTCCGCTGGATATTGATGCTGTGATCTGTATGTATTCCTGTCCGCTTATTGTACGGCTGACGTTGGAAATAATACCTTGTGATATAGTATTGGATAATCCGAAGGGTGAGCCTATAGCATATACTGTTGCGCCGCCGTTAATATTGTCGGAGTCGCCCATTTCGAGGTAGGAGAAGCCGCTTCCGTCAATCTTTATGAGGGCAATATCCCTTTCGGTGTCGTAGTCATATACGCCTGCCACATCGTAAACCTCGCCGGTGTCGGAAAGTGTTATTTTTGCGGAGCTTCCGCCTTCAAGGACGTGGTAATTTGTAACCGCTGTTCCGTCGGAATCTATGAAGAATCCGCTTCCAAGCTGTATTGCCTTGCCGTTTTCGTCATACACCTCGATATAGAATACTGCGGAAGAACATTCGGCATATACTTCCTCGGCTGTCATATCCGAACTAAGGGAAGTCTCCACAACTGTGACAGAGCTTGTGCCGTCCTCAATCACTCCGGCATTTACAAGGCTTTCATAAAGTGTAGTAGACGTGCCGTTAATCTTCTGTGAAAGGGCATTGTATGCTATTTCCACGGCATCGCCCCTTGTGAAGTTGTCGTAGCTTGAGTCGGCGATTCCCTTTTGGTGGGCGTAGGCAAGGGCGTTTTCATATATGAAGTCGCCGTTAGCCTCACTGTAGCCCAGCGCCCTCAATATGAATGCACAGAACTGGTTGGCGCTGACACTGCTGTTGGAATCAAACTGTGTTGAGCTTACTCCGCTGACATAGCCGTTGGTGTAGGCATAGGATATGTATTTCTCTGCCCAAGCAGGAAGGTCTGTGAAGGCCGTTTCATAATTTGATAAAGATGCTTCGCCGGAGAGTCCCATGAGATTTAATATGAGGGTAACGGCCTCAGCTCTTGTCAGGCTGTTGTCCAAATCGAATATGGGAGTACCGTCGTCGTTTGTGCCTGTTCCGGAAAATAAATCCAGTGAGTATAAATTCCATGCTGCCTGTATCTGTTCACTGTCTGCGGCGTATGCAGGCACTGAGCAAAAAATCACTGCGGCTACCGCAGCCGATGTTAAACGTTTAAATAATTTCAAAATAATCAGCTCCTTTACCATAAAAGCGTTCTCAATAGCCATATTGCTATGCTCGCATAGCATAGTATGGCTATTAGAGAACCTAAACGTAATGAATATCTACCATTTTCTATAGAAAATGGCACGGATACAAATTACGGATACGATTGTGGGAATGCGAAGCATGAAGCAATCGTGCTTTCATACTTCATAGTACCTGCTTAGCAGGTACGTAAATAATCTAACACAAAAATAAGAACAAGTTTTTAACAGTTTCTTATATTTCCATTAGATTTTTGTGAACTTTTATGAACGGAGAAAAAACAAGTGCTTGAGTGATAAACTTACATTAGGATTTCATGCCGAATTTAACGATTGAATGATGAATGACAAGTATAAGTTTTGTTCATTTTTTATGCATTATGATTTTGCTGAAAATTTTTAGAAATAGCTTAATAATAGCTTTAAATCTTGACAATATTCGTTAGATTGGTATAA
>JAJQDF010000176.1 GCA_021202325.1 Clostridiales bacterium
GGACAAAGTTGGGGGTATAGGTGAATTTTGAGGAGCAGTCGGTTGAAGGTAGCTAAAGTAAATAATTAAAATTTGCTAAAAATATAAATATATGGGAGCGAACCGCCAACGCCTGATGAACTTGTTCCGAAGGCGAGGAAGCATAGGATTTAAGTTTTGCGCCTTTGGCGCACAGTCATCGCTTGAGGAATTCATTTCCGAAAGTGTCAATAAACTGAAGTTAACCAGATGCAAACGGAAAAGTTTCTACTGGAACTTTTTCGTTTGCCTCCGAAAAAAGTCCGGAATCATTCAAGATTCCGGATTTAGCGTTAGCGTACAAATTCGTTATATATTCCTTGAATAGCAGCCTCATAATCCTTTTCCTCAACACCGATGATGATGTTAAGCTCGCTTGAGCCTTGGTCGATCATTCTGATGTTGACGCCGGCCTCAGCCACACCCTTGAATATTCTGTAGGCAGTACCAATACTGCTGACCATGTCTCGGCCAACGACTGCAATAAGAGCAATGCCGTCGTCAATTGAAATATAGTCGGGGTGTACGGCCTTCTTTATTTCCTCAGCCACAATAAGCTTTTTGTCCTTTATGTCGTCGGTGCTGACAACGACTGAAAGCGTGTCAATGCTCGAAGGAATATGCTCGAACAATATGCGGTTGTTCATCAGCACATCCAGAACTCTTCTGCCGAAACCAAGCTCTCCGTTCATCATGTCCTTTTCAAGAATGATGGTCGAAAATCCTTTTTTGCCGGCTATGCCTGTTATTACGTCCTTGCTTGCCGGAATATCGGTTTCCTTAACAATCATTGTTCCTTTGTCGGCAGGTCTGTTTGTATTTTTAATATTGATTGGAATACCTGCGGCTCTTACGGGGAAAATTGCATCCTCGTGAAGAACTGTCGCACCCATGTATGCCAGTTCTCGAAGTTCCTTATATGTAATCGTTTCTATTACCTTAGGATTTTTTACAAGTCTGGGATCGGCCATTAAGAAGCCGGAAACGTCAGTCCAGTTTTCGTAAAGGTCAGCCCTTGCGGCACGGGCAACAACTGAGCCTGTGAAATCTGAGCCGCCCCTTGTGAATGTCTTTATTGTACCGTTAGGCATAGAACCGTAGAAACCGGGAATAACGGCATATTCATGCTTTTCGAGTATTTTAGAAAGTACAGAATTTGTTTTTTCCGCATCAAATGTTCCGTCATCGCAGAAGAAAATACCTTTTTCGGCATCAACAAAGTCAAAGCCAAGATAATTGGCCAAAACTATGGCATTTAAATATTCGCCTCGGCTGGCAATATAGTCTCTGCCGGCATGATGGAGAATGGCCATTTTGATTCTTTGAAACTCCTTGTCAAGAGATAAGTCAAGACCAAGGTCATTTATTATTTTGTCATATCTTCTTTTTATACAGAAAAATATGTTGTCAATGTCCTGATCTTCCCTTGTAAGCTCATAGCATTTGTAGAGCATATCCGTTACTTTTTCATCGTCAGAATTTCTTTTTCCGGGTGCAGAGGCAACTACATATCTTCTGTCCGGCTCGCTTTTTACAATGGCGGCAACCTTTCTGAAATGCTCGGCATCGGCCAAAGAGCTTCCTCCGAATTTTAATACTTTAACTGACATTTTGTTAATCTCCTTTTGAAATTTATATTAAAGATCGTTACGTACAAGATCTGCAAATGTTTCACGTCTTACAGCCACATAGCTTTCTCCGTCCTTAAGCATCACAACGGGGGGCTTAGGCAGACGGTTGTAATGAGAAGCCATGGAATAGTTGTATGCTCCGGTTGTCATTACGGCGAGAATGTCGCCTTTTTTTGCCTGCGGAAGCATTACGTGTTCCTGGATTAAGTCGCCGCTTTCACAGCATCTTCCGCCGACAGTGTATTCCTTAACGGGCGTTTCTGCCGCTTTGTTGGCAAGGGCAATTGTGTAGGCAGACTCATAGAGTGTGTATCTGGGGTTATCGGTCATGCCGCCGTCTATTGAAACATAGTTTTTGTAGCCAGGGATTTCTTTCGTGCTGCCGATTGTATATAATGTCATGCCTGCATCGGCAACAATGCTTCTGCCTGGCTCCATGAGAACTATGGGCATATTTATACCGAAATCTTTGCACTGCTTTTTGATAACATCGGCTATGGCCTTTATGTTTGCGGAATAATCAATGTCGGGATCGCTTTCAACATATTTTACGCCCATGCCTCCGCCGAGATTAAGTATCTTTGCCTCGTAGCCGCATACTTCTTTAATATGGGCAATGAACTTAAGCATTATCTCAGCTCCATCTGTGAAGGGTTTGCAGTCAAATGTCTGCGAACCGATGTGGCAATGGTAGCCGCAGAGCTCAACATTTTTCTTTGTGAGGGCTATCTTTATGGCTTCTTCAGCCTGACCTGTTTCAATGGCAATGCCGAATTTGGAGTCAACCTTGCCGGTTGAAATTTTAGCATGTGTATGAGGATCTATACCCGGTGTAAGACGAAGAAGTATTTTCTGTACAATGCCGTGTTTAGCCGCAATTTCATCAATGGCGTCAAGCTCGTCAAGATTGTCGCAGATGAAATAGCCTATCTTGCTTTCGATGGCGAATTCTATATCGGCGTCTGTCTTGTTGTTGCCCTGGAAATATACCATGTCCATGGGGAAGCCTGCTTCAAGCGCTGTGTAAAGCTCTCCGGGAGAAACTACGTCAACGCCCATGTTTTCATCGGCCGCTATTCCGTAGATTTTCTTAAAGCAGAGGGCCTTGCTGGAGTAAAGCGGCATGGAACCCTCCGGAAAGTTTTCCTTTAATGCATTGACGTAAATACGCATTTTCTCACGAACTTTGTTTTCGTCTATGAGATAGAGCGGGGTGGAATACTGAGCCGCAAGCTCAACCGTGTCCTGTCCGGCAAAGGTGAGACGGCCTTTTTCGTTAATACCAATGTTATTGCAAATCATAGTGTTCTGGCTCCTTTGCTTTAAATTTACATGCCTGCTAAAGCAGTGCACAACCAAAATGAAAGTCGATTGCTACGTTCTGCGAACTTCCGCAATCGTTCCGTATTCGTCGTGCCATTTTTGTAAAAAATGGTAGATACTCATACGGTCAGCTTGTCCAATGTCTGTGTGTCATCTTGTGCAAGCACAGATTCCACACAGACGCTGTCCAAGACTTTCATAATAAAAAACAGCCCTTGGAAATATCCTTAGAGGCTGTCAGTTTAATAAAAAATATTCAACCGAGACAGCACTCCGCATTTCTGCGACAGTTAAACGGATATTATTCCGTTTACCCAGACCAGCCTTACGCCTCGGCTGTCTTCGGCATCTATCCCTTTCGGGCGGATAAACTCTTGCGAAAGTATTTTTAATCCGCCGTACTGATGATACAATGCGCCTCTGTCATTAATAATACTTTAGGTTAGTATAGTATTAAATCGTTCATATTTCAAGTA
>JAJQDF010000040.1 GCA_021202325.1 Clostridiales bacterium
TGGTTTTTAAAGCGGAAAGGTGTAGGGAAACGAAGGGTTTCCCTACTTTAATCCGCAGTCGGAATTCACTTCCGACGAGGAGAAGTCCGTCAGCGCAAGTATTTGCGCAGCAAATATTGTACGATGCGCAGGACTTCATGCCTTAATTAAAAACAAGTCAAAATCCGATGGGATTTTGACTTATTTTTTAAAGAGGTGACTTATGGAAATATCTGAAAGATTAAGAACTGTGGCTTCATTCGTAAAAAACGGCACAACCGCGGCTGATATAGGAACAGACCACGGCTATGTCCCCATATATTTATATCAGGAGGGGGCAATAAAAAGCGCCATAGCCTGCGATATAAATAAAGAGCCCATAAGAAGGGCGCAGAAAAACATAAATATGTACAGGCTGTCAAATGTCATCGAAACAAGGCTTGGCGCAGGGCTTGAACCCCTTAAAATGGGCGAGGCCGAAACAATTATAATCGCCGGCATGGGCGGAATGCTCATGATAGGCATAATGGACGAGAGCAGAGCAAAGACTTTGGCGGCAAAAGAGCTTGTTCTTCAGCCGCAGACCGACATAGACAAGGTAAGAAAATATATCCATTCCATAGGATTCAGGATTGACGATGAGAAAATGCTCAAAGAGGACGGCATATACTATACTGTCATCAGGGCAGTCCATGGAGAAGAGAAGTACGAAAACGAAGCCGATTATATTTTCGGAAAAATAAACATAGATAATAAAAGTCCGGCACTGAAGGACTTTTTGGACAATATAATGAGAAAGAATGCCAATGTCATGGAGAGGCTTAAAGCAGCGGATACGGATAATTCCCGCATCAGGCTCAAGGAGCTTGAAGACTATGACAAACTATGCAGGGAGGTGTACGAATGTCTGTAAAATGCAGAGATATAATGTGGTTAATGGAGGATTTGGCTCCGACATCATATGCGGAGGAATGGGATAATCCGGGACTTAATGTGGGAGATCCCGATGCCGAGATAAGGAAAATAATCATTGCACTGGATGCGACAGAGGCGGTAATTGACGAAGCCATTGAAAAGGGCGCTGACATGATTGTTACCCACCATCCCCTTCTGTTCCATGCAGTCAAGAAGATTAATTATGACAAGCCTGACGGAAGAAAAATAATGAAGCTTATTAAAAACGATATATGCCAGTTTGCGGCGCATACCAACCTTGATACAGCCAAGGGCGGAACAAATGACCGTCTGGCTGATATGATAGGCCTGAAAGATGTTAAGCCGCTTATCCCCGGCCCCGATGAGGGCACCGGCATGGGAAGATACGGCATTGTGGACGAGGATATAACCTTCGGCATGTTTGCCGTAAGGGTGAAGGAAGTCCTTGGACTGGATGCAGTCAGGGTTACCGGAAACATGAGCAAAAAGGTGCATAAGGTCGGCCTTTGCACAGGCTCCGGTGCTGAATTTATAAATGATGCTGTAAAGCTGAAATGCGATGTTTTCGTAACATCGGATGTGAAATATCCGGCGGCTATGGAAGCACTGGAAAACAATATTTCGGTAATTGATGCAACACACTATGCTACGGAGAACATTATTGTTCCGGTATTGGCTTCTTACTTAAAGAAAAAGTTTGAAAACAGAGGCATTGACGATGTTGAAGTTATCGAGTCAAAGGTAAACGGTCAAACATTCGTGCATATCTGAGAAAGGGTGATTACAGTTGATTAATATTACTGTAATGAAAGAAAGCATGAGCGTTCCCGAAGGTACAACATACTGTGAGCTGTCTGAAAAATTCGCAGACAGATTTGAAGGCCCCATAATGGCGGCCATGGTCGGCAACAAGATGAAGGAGCTGACATCAAAGGCCTCCGACGGCGAAGAAATAGAATTTGTAGATCCGTCAAATTTCGAGGGAATGAGCGTGTATATGAGAACCGTCTGTATGGTTATGCTTAAGGCGGTAAGAGATGTTCTCGGCAAGGGAACAGAGGTCGTTATTGAAAATTCCATAAAGAAAAATTTCTACTGTGAAATCCATAAGGGAGAAACCGTCGTTGACGATGAGCTTATAGGCAAGATAAAGGCCAGAATGGATGAAATAATTGCGGCGGATATGCCGGTAGTAAGGGAAAGACTTCTCCATGATGAGGCAATAAAAAAGCTGGCCGAATGCGGAAGAAGCGATATGGTAAGGCTTTACCGCTACAGAAAGGATACAATAATTAATCTGTATCATATCGACGACTATTACGACTATCTTTACGGCTATATGGCGCCGTCGACGGGCTGTATATATATGTACGACATTGTGCCCTATGAAAGGGGCTTTCTTGTAGTTGTGCCCTCCCGCAGAAATCTCAAGGTTTTGCCGAAGGTGGAAAGGCTCGAAAAGATAACCGGCGTATTCATGGAGCAGATGGACTGGAGCCGCCTTATGGAGGTAAAGGACGTTGCCGATTTGAACGACACAATCGTAAACGGCGAATTCGGCGAGCTTGTCAGAATTAACGAGGCTCTTCATGAAAAGAAAATTGCTTCTATTGCCGATATGATTTACCACAGAAAGGACGATGTTAAGCTTGTGCTTATAGCCGGCCCTTCATCATCGGGAAAAACATCCTTTGCCAACCGGCTGGGCGTTCAGCTGAGGGTGCTTGGAATAAAGCCCCATGTTATTTCAATGGACGACTATTTCATAAACAGGGAGGACACTCCTCTGGATGAGTTCGGAAACAGGGACTATGAGAACATAAGCTGTATCGATATTAAACAGTTCAATGAGGACATAAACGGACTTATATCAGGGAAAACCGTAGAGATTCCCAGTTATAATTTCGTAACCGGCATGAGGGAATACAAGGGCAAGTTTGTAAAGCTTGAAGAAAACGAAATGATGATAATAGAGGGCATACATGGCCTGAATGACGAGCTTACGCCATCCATAAAGAAGGAAAATAAGTTCAAAATATTCATCAGCGCCATGACTCAGCTCAACGTGGATAACCATAAGTTTATATCCACATCGGACAGCCGCCTTCTCAGAAGAATGGTAAGGGACAATCTTTCCAGAGGAAATGATGCGGCGGCCACAATTTCGGCATGGCCCTATGTTACTAGGGGCGAGGAGAGGAACATATTCCCCTTCCAGGAAAATGCCGATGTTATGTTCAACTCTGCGACAATATATGAAATTGCGGTGCTTAAGCAGTATGCCGAGCCGCTGTTATACAAAATAGACGAGACCATGCCTGAGTATATTACGGCAAAGAGGCTCATAAAGTTTTTAGCCTATTTCCTTGGCGCATCGGCCGATCCCATACCAAACAACTCGCTTATAAGAGAATTTGTGGGTGGAAGTGTGTTCCATGTGTGAGCCGCGGGGCGGCTTAGGCCGCTTAGGCGAAAATCTTCGATTTCCGCTGGTTATGGAAGTAAAGCCGTTTGACTTAAGAATACAA
>JAJQDF010000261.1 GCA_021202325.1 Clostridiales bacterium
TATACACAAGTTTGGTATACTCATTATAGTTTATTCTGGAGAGTATGTATTTTTCACCCTTTAGAAGAATATGGAGGGGAGATTATGCGGGTTATTGCCGGCAGTGCCAGAAGGCTCAATCTTAAAGCTCCTGAGGGAATGGACACCAGGCCGACCACCGACCGGGTAAAGGAATCCCTCTTCAATATGCTTAACCCGGACTTATATGGCTGCGTTTTTCTCGATTTGTTCAGCGGTTCCGGAGGAATCGGCATAGAGACCTTAAGCAGAGGCGCCGCAAAGGCTGTCTTTGTTGACAGGTCGCCTGTCTGCGCCGGAATCATAAAGGAAAACCTGGATTTTACAAGACTGTTTGAGAACGCTGAGGTAATTCAAAGTGATGTTTTTGCGGCTGTAAAAAAACTTGGTGACAGAGGAGAAAAATTCGATATAATATTTATGGATCCCCCATACCTTGAGGGGTTCTATATACCGGTGCTTGCGGAGATTAGAAAAGCAGGAATACTTTCGGAAGACGGATATGTAGTGGCTGAATGTTCAAAGGACCACAGGCTTCCTTCGGTTGAAGGATATGAAATAATAAAAGAAAGAAAATGCGGTCCGGCAGTCATGACGTTTTTAAATTTGGAGGAAGAAAGATGTTAAAGGCAATATATCCGGGGAGCTTTGATCCGGTGACCAACGGTCATCTGGACATTATAAAAAGAGCCTCGGTTTTGGCAGATACACTTATTGTCGGAGTTTGCGGAAACCCCAATAAGAAGTCGCTCTTAAGTGTTGACGAGCGGCTGGAACTGCTTAAAGAAGTTACTAAAGATCTCAGAAATGTAGAAGTTATGCGTGTAGATGGTATGCTCGGGGAGTTCGCAAAAAAGGTAGGCGCAGAGGTCATAGTGCGTGGCATTAGGGACATAAGCGATTTTGCCGACGAATTTCAGAGAGCTATTATAAACAAACAGCTAACCGGCGATGTGGAAACAATCTTTCTTGCGGCAAGTCCGGAAAACATAACGCTGAGCTCAAGCGCAGTAAGAGAAATATTGGCATTTAACGGTAACCTGGATATGTTTGTTTCGGAAGCTGTTAAAAATAAACTTGTGGAGAAAATCGAAAGAGAGGGATAAGAATGGATGATACAGTATTAAAGCTTTTGGAAGAACTGGAGCAGGTAGTAGATGAAGGCCGTTCTTCGCCTTTTTCAAACAAAGTCCAGGTAGATAAAGACGAAATTTTTGAAATCATCGATGAGATAAAAATGAAGCTTCCAAACGAAATCAAACAGTCCAAATGGGTTATTGAGGAAAGAAACAAAATTCTTGTTGATGCACAGAAAGAGGCTGACGAAATGCTCAAGGAGGCCGAAGTGCGCCTTGGAAAGCTTGTTGAGGAGCATGCCGTTACAAAGAAGGCCTATGAGCAGGCTGCTGAAATAATGGACGCCACAAAGGCCAGCGCTAAGGAAATGCGTCTTGGCGCAATCGACTATGCCGACGATGTTATGGGTGTCTGCGAACAGCGCTTAAGAGAGATGCAGAACACAATCGAGCAGGAAAATCAGAAGCTCATGGACTTCTTCAAGGAAAACATAAATGTTATCTTTGACAACAGACAGGAGCTCAAAGGAGTAAAGAAAGACTGATAAATATTGTCTTAGAATATTAAGGCGGCAGATTTTAGCCGCCTTTTTTCTCTGCAAAAAATTAGACTCTTCTTTCTTTCTGCCATAGGTAAATCACCGTAGCCAAAAGCGACGATATTGCAAAAACAGACGGCGATGATGGAAGCAGATTAAATGTCGGCACAGCATCGGCTTTACCTGCAAAGAACATATCAAATGTGAAATATGCTGTAAAATAGGCTATGGCGGCGCTGAAAGCCTTGCAGGATATGTATTTTCTGAGGTCTATGTTACTGCTTTCTACAAGAGCCATGGTCTGCAGATGTACGGAAAATCCGCCCCAGCAAAGCAGTGCGGATATTAGGGGATAGACAATCTTTTTAGGATAGCTAAGGGCGGAAAGAAAGCCTATGCCGCCGGTGAACTCAAGTATTCCGGCGATTAAGCCCCTAACTAGGCCGTCTGATATAGGCAGAACATTTATTACAGCCTCTGTTACCGCAAAGAAAAATATAATACAGCCGCCGACCATTGCAACGGCCCTTACCGATGATGAAAGGGCGGCGTATATGCTTGTGCCATTTTGGACAGACGATATATGATTTACATTATCCCGGCAGGGGAAAAGAATATTGTATACAATGCCTGTGAATAATGCTGAAAAAACGCATATTACAATGAAAAATATGGCCGCATGCCTGTCGGATAACATCGATGAGGACACGGCGGATATTATAAATACAATGCCCGGGTTGTTGCTGAATGCCATCATATGTTCAGCGGTGGATTTGGTTATTTTTCCGTCTGCATACAGATTGGATACAAGCCTTGCACCGACGGGGTAGCCCGAAAGAAAACCTATTACAAATATGGGCATAAGGGAGGACGGAACGCCAAAAAGACGAAAAGAGAGCCTATCAGCAGGATTTTTTCTGCCGTTTGTGCCGAAGGACAGTCACGAAGAAATAACCATAAACGGAAAAAGTGAAGGAATGACGGTATTCAGCCAAAGATATAAACCGTTCAGTGCGGCAGATGTCATTTTGTCGCTGAAAAGAACTATATTTGCTGTGAGAAATATGACAGCTATTGCTTTAAGTACCGAGTACATAAAAATCCCCCTGAGGTCTTTAATAATAAATATGACCAAAGGGGGACAAAGATGTTAATGTTTATAAGTTTTCAATTACAACGGGCATGGTATAGTCCAAAGCTCGTTTTTTGGCCGAAGGCGTGGGATAACCAAGATAATAAATGTCGGTGGCCCGCTTTTCTATGTCAAGCATAAGACGCTGGCTTTCTGAGAGCAGTTTTTCATCCTTATTGACATTCATTATTACTGGAACAGATGAATTGCGGGAAAGGGCTCCCACAAGGGGCTCGGCAGACTTTCTGAAACCGAGAACCCTTATATAGGGCTCAAAGCTGTCGGGAGAGAACATTTCCTCATGTTCCTTCGTTATGCCAAGAAGTATGTGGCATATTATTCTCATAAGCCTTGTATATGTATAACGCTTTGTTTTAAGCTCGGCGCATATGTCGGTAATCTTATATGGGCCGCCGACTGTTTTTAATATTCGGTTTTCTATGCCCTCCGACACTCCGCTAATATTGCTTAAATCCTCAAGCGTCATTGTTCTCAAACGATAAGCTACAGCATCGGAAAAGCTGTCCATAAATATTGGCACTGCCCTATCGTATATATCAAAGCATTCAGTGGGTACTGCCTGCGAATCAAGATTAGTTTTGCCGGTATATATGCCTTTCCTTACGGCAGAGGCTGCGGCTATAGTTGCTTAT
>JAJQDF010000103.1 GCA_021202325.1 Clostridiales bacterium
AGCAGTAAATATATACTACCATAAAATATCTGAAATTTCTTGGAATAAATATAAAGTTTCGTCTAAAATTCCAATTTATTCAATATTTCCTCTATCTGTTCAAGGCTCTCGGCATGGTTTATTCTATCCCGAACCGAGGATGCGCCCTTAACGCCCTTGACATACCAGGCCATGTGCGCCCTCATCTGTCTTACGCCGATATACTCGCCCTTATAGTCAATGAGCATTTTGGCATGGCGGAGGGCTGTTTTTATCCTTTCCTCCGGAGATGGCTCGTCCAAAAGCTCGCCGGTTTCAAGGTAATGCACCGTTCTTTTGAATATCCATGGGTTGCCTCTGGCGCTTCTGGCAATCATAACCGCATCACAGCCGGTATAGTCCAGCATACGCTCCGCGTCCTGCGGTGAGCATATGTCGCCGTTTCCAATGACGGGGATGTTTACGGCCTTTTTGACATCCTTTATAATTTCCCAGTCGGCCTTGCCGCTGTAATACTGCTCCCTTGTTCTGCCGTGCACCGCCACAGCCGCCGCTCCGTTTTCCTCGGCTATCTTCGCAATTTGGACGGCATTTATGTTTTTGTCGTCAAAGCCCTTCCTTATCTTCACAGCGACGGGTTTCTTTTGGCTGTCGGCCATGGCTCTGATTATCCTTCCGGCCAGCTCCGGCGTTTTCATAAGGGCACTGCCTTCGCCGTTTTTTACAACCTTCGGAACAGGGCATCCCATATTTATGTCCACAAATGCGGCGTTTATATTTTCAATCTTTTTGGCCATAGCTCCCATTATTTCAGGCTCGGAACCGAAAAGCTGTATTGCCGCCGGCCCTTCGTCTTCGCCTATGTCCAAAAGCTCTGTCGTATTCTCATTATTATAGTATATTCCCTTGGCGCTCACCATCTCCGAGTAAACCAATCCGCAGCCCATTTCGTGGCACAGTGTCCGAAACGGTCTGTCGGTAACCCCGGCCATGGGGCCAAGGAACACGTTATTTTCTAATTCAACACTTCCTATTTTCACTTTTTATCAGCCTTTGTTTTCTTATTTTTTTCGTAAATGATTCTTAATCCCTTTAATGTCAGCATTGGATCTATTACATCGAAAAGCTTGCCGTTGCTTTCCATTGTCTTTGCAAGACCGCCCGTTGCAATGACCTTGAGCTCGGGCATATCCAGCTCCTCCTTGACCTGCTCGATTATATATTTTGTCTCGCCTATATGGCCGTAAACAATGCCGGCCTGAAGGCTTCCGACAGTATTTTTAACAATTATGGATTTCGGCTTCTTTATCTCAACCTTCGGCAGCTGAGCCGTACTCTCCACGAGGGCGTTTACGCACACCTGTATACCCGGCGCAGTAATGCCCGTCACAAACATTCCCTTGTCGTTTATAACATCGTATGTTGTGGCTGTGCTGTAGTCTATGACCATGGCTGGTCCGCCGTAAATCTCATAGGCCGCCACCAGCTTAACTATTCTGTCGGTGCCCATCTCCTTGGGGTTATCCATAAGAAGGTTTACGCCGGTTTTCATTCCGGCGCCCACAATCATGGGCTGAATGTGGAAATATTTCACCAAGCCGTGCGTCAGCGAATACATGGCGTTCGGCACAACGGATGAAATTATGATGTCCTCAATCTCGTTAGCATCCACATCGGAGTAATCGAACAGCTGATGAATAAATATGCCGATCTCGTCGGCTGTCTTCTGATTTGAAGTGGCCATGCGCCAGCTTGCCACAAGCCTCTTGCCCTTGTAAACTCCCAAAACTATATTAGTATTGCCGACATCAATTACCAAAAGCATATCTACTCACCCTCCATTTAGTTATTCTCATCTTTTTTCAAAAGCTCTTCTCTGATTTTCTGGCCTTCCTCTGTCTCATTAATAACATACCACAGTTTGAGCTCTTTAATCAATTCTTTCTTTTCGGATTTCAGGCTCTTTATCTCAAGCTCCGCTCCGATGTCGTCGAAGTCGAAATCTCCTTCGTTTTTAATTATCTCAAACATAATATCGCCGGTTTCCTCAAAGGATATGAGGAAAGTACAGCCCAGCCTTTCGGCCATTATAATGCAAATATTTCTTATTTCATCCTTTACGGTCTGCGGAAGGGCAGAAAACTTCGGTTCAAAAAAATATTTTTGCTTCTCCCTGGATGCTCCCGCCAAAACTGTCTTTTCCATGCTATCGCCCCTTTTACAAATAATTCCGATTTGTTTGCCATTGCTAATACGGCATCAATCAAATATTACAACGCAAAAAACATACTGTCAACGAGTATCCTAACCTAAAAACTCCGGCAAAATCAAATTCGCCGGAGCAAAAATATCTCTGTTATTAATATTAATGCGTCATCAGTTGCCCAATGTAGCAACCATAACCGCCTTTATTGTATGCATACGGTTCTCAGCCTCGTCAAATACAACGGACATATCGCCTTCAATAATATCGTTTGTAACCTCATAGTCCCTGACAGCAGGCAGGCAGTGCATAAAAATTGTGCTGTCCTTTCCTGTGGCGGCGAAAAGCTCCTTATTTACCTGGTATGGCTTAAGCAGAGCAACTCTTTCGGCAGACTTGGCTTCTTCTCCCATTGATACCCATACATCGGTATATATAACATCGGCATCCTTAACTGCAGCTTTGGGATCATCTGTAATCTCTATTGTGGCACCGCTCTCCTTGGCAAACTCCTTGCAGGTAGCTACAAGGCCTTCCTCCGGCCAAAGCTCCTTGGGTGCAGCAATAACAAAGTTAACGCCCATCTTGCTTGAACCAATCATAAGGGCATTGGCCATGTTGTTTCTTCCGTCGCCTATAAATACAAATTTAAGGCCGGAAATATGTCCGAATTTTTCCTTCATTGTCATGAAGTCGGCAAGCACCTGTGTGGGGTGGTCCTCATCCGTCAGGCCGTTCCATACGGGAACTCCGCTGTATTTTGCCAGCTTCTCGACTGTATCCTGTGAAAAGCCTCTGAACTCTATTCCGTCGAACATTCTTCCGAGAATCCTTGCTGTGTCCTCTACCGTTTCCTTGTGTCCCAGCTGAATGTCGTTTTTGCCAAGGTATTCGGGGTGGCCTCCCTCATCTATACAGCCTATTGTAAACGAACATCTTGTTCTTGTTGAGGGCTTCTCGAATATAAGCGCAACATTTTTATGTTCAAGATGTCTTTCGAATATTCCTTTTTTCTTCTTTTCCTTCAAGTCTATGGCCAAATCAACAAGATATTCTATCTCTTCCTTGCTGTAGTCCTTAAGTGTAAGGAAGCTTCTTCCCTTTAAATTTACTCCCATTTTATGTTTCCTCCTAAAACCTTTGTACAAATTTTATTTTTATGCATCAATATACACATTATATTCTAAATTAGGTTCAATAACAATA
>JAJQDF010000134.1 GCA_021202325.1 Clostridiales bacterium
ACTGTGTAATTATATCTTACATCAGTTTGGAGGTTTACACAAACTTTGGGATACTTCTCAGAAAGCTTGCAAATCAGGCTTTCTGTTTTTTTGCGTCCATAAAACTCAAAGCGGCTTATTTGTCTGTTGCTTTCGTAGGAGCTTACTAACCTAAGCGATTACTCAAATAATGGCACTATGGGCTCTTAGATATACTACAAACCCTATAACGCAGTTATGGGCAGAAACCGCAAATTCGGCTCTGCCCATTATACCTATTTTATATCTGTTTTCTTATATATCAACCATGTATTGCCCTATTATCTGCCGCAAGCGCCGCTTCTCTTACCGCTTCGCTGACTGTCGGATGAGCATGGATTGTCTTTATTATGTCCTCAATCCCGGCATTCATTGATATTGCCAAAGCTCCTTCTATAATCAGGTCTGTGGCTCTCGGACCTATTATCTGCATACCGAGTATTTTCTTCGAACGCTTATGGGCTAATATTTTTACAAAGCCCTCGCCGCCGTTCATTATTATTGACTTTCCATTGCCTCCAAGGCCGAATACTCCGGTTATATAGGAAATACCCTCTTTATTGGCTCTTTCTTCTGTATAACCAACCGTCGCCATTTCAGGCTGTGTATATACGCAGGCCGGATTTGTCTTTTCATCATATCTGCTGTCTTGTCCCATGGCATTTTCAGCAGCCACTTCGCCCTGCGCCGATGCAATATGCGCAAGCATTGTTCCGCCGATGCAGTCTCCTATGGCATATATGTTTTTCACATTTGTTTCCATATGGTCGTTGACCTTAATTGCTCCCCGTTCGGTATCGATTCCGGCGTTTTCAAGCTTAAGGGGCGCTGTGTTGGGCTTTCTTCCAATGCACAAAAGAACCTTTTCGGCCTCAATTTCGCTTACGGTACCGTCTTTATCGACCTTTACAACTGCTTTTGCGCCTTTATTTTCAATAGACATGACCTTTGCAGATGTCATTATATCGGCATTATCGTCTGTAAGGGATTTCAGGGCAATGTTCACCATTTCTTCATCCATATTCATTAAGAGTCTCGGCAGCATTTCGACTATGGTTACCTTTGTACCGAAGGCGCTGTAGGCTGTGGCCATTTCCACTCCGATTACTCCACCGCCTATGATAACCATTGACTCCGGCAAACTCTCAAGGGAAAGCGCACCTGTACTGTCTATGCACTGGAGACCGTCTGCTCCCTCAATTGGAACAGAAGAAGACAGCGAGCCTGCCGCAATAATATATTTGTCGGCCTTAATTTCTGTTTCGCCGTCGGCAGTCTTCGCAATAACTGTTTCCTTATCGACAAAACATCCCTCGCCGGATATTACCTTTACACCGTTTGACTTAAGCAAAGCCTGAACTCCGCCCACAAGTCTGCCTACAACCTTATTTTTATTCTCCATGACCTTGGCAAAATCAAGAGAAGGCTTAGCAATAACGCCTATTTCTGCACCGTTTTTACTTTCTGAAAATACTTCAGCGCTGTGGAGAAGAGCCTTTGTAGGTATACAGCCCTCATTAAGGCATGTTCCGCCGATATGGCTTTTTTCTATAAGGGTTACATCCGCTCCAAGCTGGGCGGCCCTTATTGCGGCCACATATCCTCCAGGGCCTCCGCCGATTACCGCTACTGATGTCTTTTTGGTTTCTTCCTCGGCCGCCTCTTCCTTCTTAGGAATAAGGTCATCAAAGTTTTCTCCGGCTTCTCCTATTATTGCCACCGGATCTCCGCAAACAGCCTTTTCTCCGACATTTACAAGTATTTTGAGCAGTGTTCCTTCTTCCTCACTCTCTGCGGAACCGCCCATTTTCTCAGCCTCAACATCATAAAGTATATCGCCCTTCTTTATGGTGTCGCCTTCCTTGAAGTACCAATTTATTATTGTACCGCCCTTCATAACTATGGACAGCTTTGGCATAATCAAAAGTTTAGCCATTGTTTCACCTCTTAGCTTTATAATAAACAAGACTGCATTTTCAAGACACATACATAAAACTATATGCCAAAGGAAAACGCAGTCTCTCAGGTTCAAATATTATTTCTTAAAAACGTCACCTTATCAGCAGCCCTTGCCCATCAATAACGGACTAACATCACCCTCAGGCGGAACAATGCAAAGGAAGCAGAAATTCTCTGTTTCGGACGAATTGTAATTATAGTGGGGCACTCCTCCGGGAACATGCACCCAATCGCCGCGTTTTACGTGATATTCCACACCTTCTATTGCAAATACTCCTTCGCCGTCATAAATGACAACCCAGTGGGGCCAAGGATGAGTATGGGGCTCCTGCTCTCCGGCACCGGGCTTAAGATCAAAGCATCTCATTACATAGTCGTTCCAATAATGAAGCGGTCCGAAAACAACTTTTTTAGAAGCATTTTCTATGAAATTTCCCGGTGCTTCAGGAAGGTCTTTAATTTTTCCAACATATTCGCTCATTATGCAAAACTCCTTTCAATGCATTTTCTCCAAAGCTTATGATTTTTTATTTCTCAACTTCAACTTCTGATTTGGCAAATTCTACGCCGTTTTTAACCGAATCTTCAACAGGGCATCTTATCTCAACTAAGTCTATAAGCTGTTTAACCATGGCAGGATCTGCATCAGATTTGATTTTCACATGTGTTCTGATGTTTGTATATCCCGGTCTGAACTTAGCATAGCCCATGAAACCGGCTGAATCCATGTCGCCCTCTACCTCAACGGACATCTCGTCAATCTTGATACCCATTGATTCGGCATAGATAGATGTAGAAATGGTCTGGCATGCCGCAATGCTTGAAAGAAGCATTTCAACAGGGTTCATACCCTTGTCAGTACCACCCTGAGCAACAGGCTCGTCAACTTTTACCTTATGGCCTCTTGCATCAATATCGACCTCAAGGTCCCCTACCTTTTTGGCCGTTACTTTATATGTTTTTTCGTACATTTAGATTTCTCCTCTAAAATTAGCAGCCCTTTGCGCCTGCAAGTGTCGGGTTTACATCTCCTTCGGGAGGAACGATGCAAAGGAATACGAGGTGCTCGCTGTCTGAAGGATTGAAGAAGTTATGAGGTACATTCGGTGGAATATGGCACCACATTCCTCTTTCAACGGGATGCTCAACGCCGTCAATTACGAATGTGCCTTTTCCTTCAACCACTACCATCCAATGACACCACTCATGTGTGTGAGGCTCATGTGCGCCTGCTAAAGGATCAAGGTCGAAACATCTCATTACATAGTCATTCCAGAAATGAGTAGGTCCAAATACAATCTTCTTTGACGAGTTGGGCATAAAGTTTCCAAGTGCCTCGGGTAATTCTTTAATCTTTCCTACATATTCACTC
>JAJQDF010000123.1 GCA_021202325.1 Clostridiales bacterium
GATTCAGGCAGTGCAAATACTAACAGCGGAGCATTAACAATTTAAGACAGCATAGGAGACAACAGCGAGATCATTGCAAACGGTAAAGAACATTTTGGGGGAGGAAAATTAAATGAAGAGAACATGGGCAAGAGTATTAAGCCTGATTTTGGTAATTCTGCTGTGCGTCAGTACATTCTCTGTGATTTCCGTGTATGCGGAAAAAGACGACACAGAAATTACTGCGGATTCTGACGACGAAGAAGAAGCCGAAGAAATCGAGGAGGAGGAAGAAGAAGCTTCAGGCGAAGAAGACTTATATGTATATGCGGAATCAGAATCCGAAGAGGAAGCTTCCTATTCCGTTGATGAAGTGCAGGCAATGATTGATGCACTTCCTACGGTGGATGAACTGGATGAAATGGATTCGGAAGAACTGCTTGAGGCATATTATCAGCTGGAAGAGGTCTATGCCGCATATGAAACGCTTTCCGAAGAAGACCAAGCCTCTATTGATGACTCTGTATTTGATGAACTGTTTGATTATTTCAATAATATGACGGCGACAGCGGAGGATGAATTCGGGACGACTTATGAAGTGGGTTCGGTGACAGCACTTAAGAATGCTTTGGCAAGTGCTGTAGATGGAGATACGATTATATTAACTAATGATATTACGGTAGCTTATAACAAATCAGCTTCAAAATCGGATTTTAATAGCAAAGGATATGCATTTGCTATAAGTTCTGGTATAACATTGGATTTAAATGAACACACAATATCTGTGGACTATGCTTCTGGTAGCACTAATTATGCCTTGTTCGGATTGTATACATCGGAGTCTGTTACTATCAAAAATGGAATTTTAGACGGACAAGAAAGTCAAAGATGCACAGTGATTGCCAATTATAGAAGTAGCACAACTTGGTCCACCGAAAACACTTTGACCTTAGAAAGCTTGACAATAAAAAATTTCAATAAAGGTAATGGCGTAACAAGTAATACCCATTTTAAACAATCGTTGATCTACCTGAACGGAGCCACATTTTTATCATTAAAAGATTGCTTAATCACAGAAAATGGATACACTGCTTTTTACTTTACAGGAACTGAAGACAGCTCTGTAACAATTGAAGACAGTACAATATCGGAGAATTATACAAACAGTACCACTGGAGGAGGGTTTTATATTACAAAGACCTCTTCAGTGAATATTTCAGGTAATACTATTTCCGGAAATGGTGGTGTAGGTACATCTTTGACCGGTGGTGGATTTCATATTGCATCTTGTGATTTGGTAGAAATCACCAATAACACTATTACACAAAATGAAGCTCCAGGTAGCACAAAAGGTTTGGGCGGCGGTTTTTACTTGACAGGCAACGGCGATACAACTATTTCTGGTAATACAATCAGCAAAAATGAATCGGGTAAATCCGGCGGCGGTGGCTATATCATCAATACAAATGGAGACCTGATTATTACGGATAACACAATCAGTGAAAATACCAGTAATGGGTATGGCGGCGGCCTCTACATTAATAATTCATCTAGTAATATGTTTGGCGAAGTAAAAATAACCGAAAATATAATTTCCGGCAATATTGTTGGATTGGGCGCTAAAGAAAGCGGCGATAGTTACGCTACGTCGTATTGCAGTAAAGGCGGCGGTATTGCGTTCTACGACAATGCGACCTCACATGATGTAACATCTGCGTATGATTTCAGCGGCAACATTATCACAAACAATTCCACAGCATTAAATGCCAGTACCAGTTATCAGAGCCGAGGCGGCGGTCTCAGCCTGTATGGAATGGACGCAAGCAGAGAGTTCCTGATTGAATCTGGCACTATTACGGGAAATAGTGCGGACTGGGGCGGCGGTATAGATTATACGTACCATTGTGCTTCTGTGCTCCATCTGTATAACGCAATTATTACAGATAATACTGCTGACAGCGGCGGCGGATTCTGGAGCTGTCCATCTTCAACAACGACTATGTATGTAACCTTGGGCGGAACTATTTATAAAAATACAGCAACCAGCATGGCAGATTCTATTCGTTTTGAAGAAGCTGGCGGTAGTTATAGCGGATCAGGCGGCGTATTTGCAACGGTTGCACCCCGTGCGCTGGGCGGCACGCTGATGGACTGGTACAGTGATGAAGCTGATGCACGTTATACAAGCGGTGACTCAACGGTTGATCTTGCTGATTATACAAATCGTACAACTTCATTCAGTCTCCATGGCGAACTAAGTGAGGCAGGAATTGCGCTGGCAACAGCAGAAGCAGCCCTTCTGATTACGGGTAACTCTGCTACACAGGTCGGCGGAGGAATCGCCTCAAATGCCGGTGTAGTCTTTGGCGAAAATGAAGATGTATCTTTTACTGTTACAAAAGAATGGAAAACCACCGACGGCGAGGAAGCCGACAGCGATGTTATCCCGGAATCAATAACAGTACAGCTGATACGTGTTGATGATGAAGAAAATGAAGTATATCTGGAATCCGTAGAATTGTCGGAAGATAACAACTGGACATATACATTTGAAGATCTGCCGGGAAACTATACTTATAAAATAGCAGAGATTTCCGTAGATAGTTCCGAAGTGGAATTTACAGTTTCTTACTCAGATATTACAACAGATGATGACGGAAATTATTATGTTACCGTAACCAACAGCTACGAACCTACCGAACCGGATGATGACGATGACGACGATGATCCCAGCAGCGACAACGTCACCTATACCGTAAAGAAAGTTTGGTCCGGCGATGACGAAGACGAGCGCCCTGAGTCCATTACTGTAACGCTCTATAGGGATGGCAAGGCATACAAGACTGTGACACTGAGTGAGGACAACAATTGGAAGTACACTTGGACGGCTTTGACCAGCGGCCACACGTGGACAGTAGAGGAGGTTGACGTCCCCGACGGCTATACATCTACCGTAAGCAAGAGCGGAAAGACCTATACTGTCACCAATACCTACGAAGAGCCCGAAGACACTACAGAAACCGAGATACCCGAGGATACCACACCGGAGGATACTACGCCGGAAGACACAACGGAGGCTGAAACGCCGGAGGATTCCACCCCTGAGGAATCTTCTGAGGACACTCCGGCTCAGCAGCTGTATGTAATTCCTAAGACTGGGGACAGCGCAAATATTATGCTTTGGGTTGTCATAATGGCAATAGCCGTTGGCGGCATTGTATTTGTATTGAGATACGGAAGAAAAAAGAAATAACGGTGGAGCCGTTAAGTCCGGAATCATCAAGATTCCGGACTTTTTTGGCGGAGGTAAAGGCGTTTGACTTAAGAATACAAATTAGTTTTTATTATAATTCTTAAGTCAAACTGCGA